>DAIOWL010000262.1:0-8458 GCA_036758545.1 Streptosporangiaceae bacterium
GTGCCGTTCGCCGCATCTCGGTAGACCGAACCTTCGCCGTGCCCACGGCGCGCAGTAGCCGTCATATGCCGGATAGTACGCCGACTTTGGCTCTTGGTTTGGCTCTGCTCGGAGGGCCTCAAGATCGCAAGTGGCCTCTGACCTGTGGAGCTAAGGGGACTCGAACCCCTGGCCTTCTGGATGCAAACCAGACGCTCTTCCAGCTGAGCTATAGCCCCGGATGCCTTCCGACCAGGGTACCCGGTGCGTACTGGTTAGAGCGCATCCCTGGCTAGGACGAGCCGCAGGCTCAGAGCCGCCGGCTACTTGAGCAGGCGGGACAGGCGGCGGTCGGCCAGTGGCTTGCCGCCGGTCTGGCAGGTCGGGCAGTACTGCAGCGCGGAGTCGGCGAACGAGACCTCCTTGATCGTGTCGCCGCACACCGGGCAATCCTGGCCGGCCCGCCCGTGCACCCGCAGGCCGCTCTTCTTCTCGCCCTTCAGGTCCGCCGCGGCCAGGCCCGCCGAACGCTCCACGGCCTCAGCCAGCGTGGTCTTGATCGCGTCGTACAGGGTGGCCACGTCATCCGGGGTCATGCTGGCCGCGATCTTGAAGGGTGACATCTTGGCCGCGTGCAGCACCTCGTCGGAGTAGGCATTGCCGATGCCGGCGATGATCCGCTGGTCGCGGAGCACGCCCTTGACCTGCATCCGGCGCCCGGCCAGCAGGCCGGCCAGGGTGTCCCGGGTGAAATCGGCGGCCAGCGGGTCCGGCCCGAGGGTGGCGACGCCAGGCACCTCGGCTGGATCGCGGACCAGGTACACGGCGAGGCGCTTGTGTGAGCCCTGCTCGGTCAGGTCGAAACCGGCGCCGTCGTCCAGCCTGAGGCGGAAGGCCAGCGGGCTCTTACCCGGCTTCGGCGGCGCCGTGGGCAGGTCGTCGCGCCAGCGCAGCCAGCCGGCCCGGGCCAGGTGCATGATCAGGTGCAACCCCTGGTCGGTGGCGAGGTCCAGGAACTTGCCGTGCCGACCCACCTCGGTGATCACCTGGCCGCTGAGGTCGGTGAGGGGCGGGTCGAACGTCTTGAGTACCGAGAACGAGGCCGCGTCGGCCCGCGCCACGGTGTGACCCGTGGCGTGGCCGCGCAGGAAGGCGGCCAGTGACTCTACTTCGGGCAGTTCCGGCATGCTTCACAGTTTGCCACGTGACCAGCGAAGTTAATCACTCGTCGTGACGCCGCCCTGCGAGGCCACCAGGTCGGGAAGCTCACCGATGTCGGATAGCAGGTGAGTGGCTCCGGCCCGGCGGAGCCTGCTCGCGTCGTCCATGTCGCTGAGTACGCCGACGATCAGCCGGGCCCCGGCCCGCTGGGCGGCCAGCGCTCCGCCCTCGGTGGCCGTGACCGCGACCACGTCGCGCACGCCGCCGATCCCCAGCCGCAGGACCGCGGAGAGGATGAGGTCGGGCCAGGGGAAACCCCGGGTCACGTCGTCCGCGCACAGCACCAGGTCGGCCCGCTGGCCCCAGTCCAGCCGCTCGACGATCAGGCTCATCGCGGGCCTGGACAGGGAGGACATCAGGCAGATCTTGATGCCGGCCGCGGAGAGCTTGGCCAGTGCCTCGTTGAGGCCGGGTAGCGGCAGTACGCCGAATCGATCCGCCGCCGCCCGGAACGATCGCTCGAAGGCATGGTTGGCGGCCTGGGCCCGGATCTCGTCCTCGGGGAAGAGGCTCCGCATGACGTCGGCGGGCGGCCAGCCGCGGGTCCGGTCGAACTGCACCATCGACCTGACGTACGCCGCGGTGCCGACGACAACCCCCTGGGTGGCGATCGCCTCGGCGAACGCCCGCTCCATGATGCTGCCATCGGCGGCGGCCGCCCCGACCACGTCGCAGCAAATGAGCGACACCGGAGATGTATCGCTCACCTGCTTGCCTCCTTGTGCCGGATCGACTTTCGCCGGCTGTCGGACATGGCTCCGACCGCGCGCGTCAGTCCTCGTCGGCGGCGGTGGCCTCGGTCCATAGGTCGAGTTCGGCACGGTCGGACTGGACCTTGCGCCAGACGGCGAACGCGCCAAGCCCGAGCGCGGCGAGCACGATGAGCTTCTTCACAGCGAGGAACCCTCCACCTCGATGACATCAGAGCGGACCAGCGGATAAGAGTTCCGCCCTCCGCAGGTGTACGGCAGCTTAGCAAAGCCGCCCGGCCAACCTGCGCAGCCAGCCAGCGCGCCCGCCGCACCGGCCGGACAGACCGGTCTGGTCGCATAGTGGCTGATGAAAGAGTGCTGTGTGGGGTTACGTGGACTTGAACCACGGGCCTCGTCCTTATCAGGGACGCGCTCTAACCGACTGAGCTATAACCCCATGACCTGCGAAAACAGGAGCGGAAACAATCCTACCGCACCGTCGGGGCGGGTTGCGCCGTGGTCCACGGACCTGACCGCCCCGCCGTCCCGGCGATGCTACCGCATGTGGCCGCCGAGGCGTTATTCGGTTTCCTTGAGGGTGACCTCCACCCCGCCGACCAGTCGCGAGGTCAGGTTGTACACCACGGCGCCGATCGTCGACATCGCGGTGATCAGCACGATGTTGAGCGAGCCGAGCAGGGCGGTGTAGCCGAGCACCCGGGACGCGGAGAACCAGGCCTTCGCGTTCACGCCCGCCGAACCCTGGCTCGACGTGACGTCCGACACGACGCGCTGCAGGGAGTCGAACACGCCGAGCCCGGCCAGCGCGCCGTAGAGCACGCTGACCGCCACGAACAAGATGACGAAGGCGACCAGCGAGACGACGAAGCTGAACTTCATCACCGACCAGGGCTCGACCCGGGCGACGGTGAGGTGCGCCTGCCGTGCCGTGCGCTTCGGCTGTGCCGCGGTTGCCTTCGGCGCCGCGCCACGAGACGCGGCCGAGCTCTCCGCCGCGACCTTGCCGCTGCCGCCGGGCAGCGGCCCGGCCGTGGGCGGAGGCGATTTCCTGGCGGACGTACCCGACCGCAGGAACGCCCGCGCCGGGGAGGATGGCGAGTGCGCCGGCGGGTCGGGCATCTCCCACGCGAACGCGGCCGGGGAGACCGACGGCGACGTGGGCTGCGCCGGGCGATCGCCGGCCGACGCGGCGGAACCAACCGGCGAAGCACCTGGCGTCACCGGTTCGTCACTTCCCGTGTTCACGGCGGGCATCGGCGAGTAGGCGATGGTCGGGTCTTCGACGGCCGGCTGGGGCTGGTCGGACGGCGGCGCGAAGCTCAGGGCCGGCGACTGGGCGGAGGGGTGATCCGCGGGAGGCTGATCCTTCTCGCCCGCCGGGGCCTGCTCCGCGTCGGATTCCTTCGACCGGGCCGCCCGCGAGGATCCGATGGTGTCGGCGGGCAGCGCCGGCACCCCGTCGACAACCGTGTCGTCCGTGGCCGGGCGCGCCTTGTCCGTCACGGTGCCGTTGGCGGGAGCTTCCTCTCTCCCGACCGCCGGCGTGCCGTTCGGCGAAACGCCGCCGCCTGCCGTACCGTCGGACGCGGCATCGTCGCTCGGGGCAGGAGCCGGCTTGCCTGGCTGCTTGCTCCGCGCCCGCCGGGGCGGAGCCATGATGTCGCTGGTCCGGGAGCCTTGGTCGTCGATGAGGTTGTCGTCGGAAGCTCGCGAAGTCACCACGGTGGGCGAGCCTCCTCCCGAGCCATCTGGCCTGTCCGTGCGCCTGTCCAAGCCGTCCTCCCTCTGATCCAGACCCTCACGAGGTTATCTCCGGACGCGACGCCCATATGGCCACCTATGCGAAGAAGGCGGCATTCTGCCGGACTCGTCGTACTCATGGGACGCTTGTGCCCCCGATATCGTTGCCGTCCGCCCGGAAAGTCTGGCGTCCTAGCCGACCTTACACAATCCGCAGGATTACTCGGCTTCTTCCTCTTCCGCACCGTCGGAATCCGGGCCTGCTGGATCCGGGTCCGCGGGATCCAGTTCGTCGGCCATGTCCGCTTCTTCGGCTTCGGCTATCGACTCCGCGTTGAGCGCCAGGCCGACCACGCTGTGCCCGGCGGCCAGGTTCATCAGCCGGACCCCCATGGTCTGCCGGCCCGACTGCTTGACCTCGTCCGCGCTGGTCCTGATCACGCCGCCGCCGGAGGTGATCGCGAAGATCTCGTCCCCGGCGTGCACCATCAGCGCGCCAACCAGCTCGCCGCGGGCCTCGACGATCTTCGCGGTGACAACGCCGCGGCCACCGCGGCCCTGCACCGGATAGGCGTCCGCGGGGGTCCGCTTGGCGTACCCGCCGCCGGTGGCCACCAGTACGTCGCCGCCGTCCCTGACGACGTACATGCCGAGCAGCCCGTCGCCGTTGCTGAAGCGCATCCCGATGACGCCCGAGGTGTCCCGGCCCATCGGCCGCAGCGAGTCGTCGTCGGCGTGGAACCTGATGGCCTGCGCGCCCTTGCTGACCAGCAGCAGGTCATCCTCGGGGGAGACCAGCCGGGCCGCGATGACCTCGTCGTCCTCGCGCAGGTTGATCGCGATGATGCCGCCGGACCGGACGTTCTCGAACGCGGTCAGCTTGGACTTCTTCACCAGGCCGGAGCGGGTGGCGAGCACCAGGTAGGGCGCTATCTGGTAGTCGCGCAGCGCGAGCACCTCGGCGATCCGCTCGTCCGGCTGGAAGGCGAGCAGGTTGGCCACGTGCTGGCCACGAGCGTCACGGCCGGCGTCCGGCAGCTCGTAGGCCTTGGCCCGGTAGACCCGGCCCTTGTTGGTGAAGAACAGGATCCAGTGGTGCGTCGTGGTGACGAAGAAGTGATCCACGATGTCGTCGGTCCGCAGCTGCGCGCCGCGGACTCCCTTGCCGCCGCGCCGCTGGGCCCGGTACAGGTCGGTCTTGGTGCGCTTGGCGTAACCGCCGTACGTGATGGTGACCGCCACGTCTTCCTCGGCGATCAGGTCCTCGTCCGCCACCTCGCCGTCGTAGGCGATGATCTCGGTGCGCCGGTCGTCGCCGAACTTGTGGACGATCTCGGCCAGCTCGGTGCCGACGATGTCCCGCTGCCGCTGCGGCGAGGCCAGGATGTCCTCGTAGTCGGCGATCTTGGCCGCGAGCTCGTCGTGCTCGTTGATGAGTTCCTGCCGCTCCAGGGCGGCCAGCTTGCGCAGCTGCATGTCCAGGATCGCGCGGGCCTGGATCTCGTCGATATCCAGCAGCGTCATCAGTGACTGCTGGGCCGCGGACGCGGACGCCGACGCCCGGATCAGCGCGATGACCTCGTCGATCCGGTCGATGGCCTTGAGCAGGGCGGAGACGATATGCATCCGCTCCTGCGCCTTGCGCAAGCGGAACCGGGTGCGCCGGACGATGACCTCGATCTGGTGGGTCACCCAGTACCTGATCATCTGGTCTAGCCGCAGGGTGCGCGGCACCCCGTCGACCAGCGCCAGCATGTTGGCGCCGAACGTGTCCTGCAGCTGGGTGTGCTTGTACAGGTTGTTCAGCACGACCTTGGCTACGGCGTCCCGCTTCAGCACGATGACCAGTCGCTGGCCCCGGCGGTCGCTGGACTCGTCCCGGATGTCGGCGATGCCGGTCAGGCGGCCGTCTCGTACCAGGTCACCGATCTTCTCCGCCAGGTTGTCGCGGTTCACCTGGAACGGCAGCTCGGTGGCGACCAGGCAGGTGCGGCCCTGGATCTCCTCCACCTCGACGACGGCGCGCATCACGATCGAGCCGCGCCCGGTGCGGTACGCGTCGCTGATGCCCCGCCTGCCGACGATCAGGCCGCTGGTCGGGAAGTCAGGCCCCTTGATCCGCGCCATCAGCGCCTCGAGGAGTTCCTCGTCGGATGCCTCGAAGTTGTCCAGGTACCAGGCGACGCCGTCGGCCACCTCGCGCAGGTTGTGCGGCGGGATCTTGGTGGCCATGCCGACCGCGATGCCCTCGGACCCGTTGATGAGCAGGTTGGGGAACCGGCTCGGCAGCACGATGGGCTCAGACGAGCGCCCGTCGTAGTTCTCCCGGAAATCGACGGTGTCCTCGTTGATGTCCCGCAGCATCTCCATCGCCAGCGGGGCGAGACGGCATTCGGTGTACCGCATCGCCGCAGGCGGGTCGTTGCCCGGCGAGCCGAAGTTGCCCTGGCTGTCGATCAGCGGCATCCGCATCGACCACGGCTGCGCCATCCGTACCAGCGCGTCGTAGATCGAGGAGTCGCCGTGCGGATGGTAGTTGCCCATGACGTCGCCGACGACCCGCGAGCACTTGAAGAAGCCGCGGTCCGGACGGTAGCCGCCGTCGAGCATCGCGTACAGGATCCGGACGTGGACCGGCTTGAGCCCGTCCCGGACGTCAGGCAGCGCACGGCCCACGATGACCGACATCGCGTACTCGATGTAGCTGCGCTGCATCTCGACCTGGATGTCGACAGGCTCGGTCCGGTCGTGCCCGCCGTCCAGCGGGGCATCGGTAACTTCGGTCACTTTCGCAATCCCAACTTCAACGGGACATCAGCCGTCCGCCGACGGGCGGGCGGATCAGATGTCCAGGAACTTGACGTCCTTGGCGTTCCGGGTGATGAACGAGCGACGGGCCTCGACGTCCTCGCCCATCAGCACGCTGAACAGCTCGTCGGCCTGGGCCGCGTCGTCGAGCGTCACCTGCATCAGCACCCGGTTGGCCGGGTCCATCGTGGTGTCCCACAGCTCGGTGGAGTTCATCTCGCCGAGACCCTTGAACCGCTGCACCCCGTCCCGCGGCCGCGGGTCCTTGCGCCCTTCGGCGATGCCGGCCTGGATCACCCGGTCGCGCTCCGGCTCGCTGAACGCGTAGCCGGGCGCGACGCCGCGGCCCTCCCACTTGATCTTGTACAGCGGCGGCTGCGCCAGGTACACGTGCCCGGCCTCGACCAGCGGCTTCATGAACCGGAACAGCAGCGTGAGCAGCAGCGTCCGGATGTGCTGCCCGTCCACGTCGGCGTCCGCCATCAGGATGATCTTGTGGTACCTGAGCTTGGTGATGTCGAACTCGTCGTAGATGCCGGCGCCCAGCGCGGTGATCATCGCCTGGACCTCGTTGTTCTTCAGGACCCGGTCGATCCGCGACTTCTCCACGTTGATGATCTTGCCGCGGAGCGGCAGGATGGCCTGGAACTGCGGATCCCGGCCGCCCTTGGCCGAGCCGCCGGCCGAGTCTCCCTCGACCACGTAGATCTCGGACTTGGCCGGGTCGGTGGACTGGCAGTCGGCCAGCTTGCCCGGCAGCGACGTGGAGTCCAGCAGCGACTTGCGGCGAGTAAGGTCACGCGCCTGGCGTGCGGCGATCCGCGCCCGGGCGGCCTGGCTGGCCTTGTTGATGATCTCCTTGGCCTCGCCCGGATTCCGGTCGAACCAGTCCCGCAGGTGGTCGTTGCAGGCCTTCTGCACGAACGACTTGGCCTCGGTGTTGCCCAGCTTGGTCTTGGTCTGGCCCTCGAACTGCGGCTCGGCGAGCTTGACCGAGACGATCGCGGTCAGGCCCTCGCGCACGTCGTCGCCGGTCAGGTTGTCGTCCTTCTCGCGCAGCAGCTTCTGGTCGCGCGCGTACCTGTTGACGATCGAGGTGAGCGCGGCCCGGAAGCCTTCCTCGTGAGTGCCGCCCTCGGCCGTGTTGATGGTGTTGGCGAAGGTGTGTACCGACTCGGTGTACGCCGAGCTCCACTGCATCGCGATCTCGACCGAGATCCCGTCCGCTTCCTCGCCGAAGTCGATCACGGTGCCGTGCACCGCATCCTTCGAGGCGTTGATGTACCGAACGAAGTCGGCGATTCCGCCCGCGTACTGGTACTTCGCGGACCGGGTTTCCGCCTGGCGCTCATCCACGATGGAGATGGCCAGGTTCTTGTTCAGGAAGGCCATTTCCTGCAGCCGCCTGGACAGCGTCTCGTAGGACCACTCGGTGGTCTCGAAGATCACGTCGTCCGGCCAGAACGTGATCGTGGTGCCGGTGTCCCCGGCGGCCGCGCCGCGGACCAGCGGACCCATCGGATCACCGCGCTCGTAGCCTTGCGTCCAGACGTACCCGTCCCGGTGGACCTCCACCTCGAGCATCATCGACAGGGCGTTCACCACGGACACGCCGACGCCGTGCAGGCCGCCGGAGACCGCGTAGGACTTGCCGTCGAACTTGCCGCCGGCGTGCAGCGTGGTCATCACGACCTCGACCGCCGGGCGGTGCTCGACCGGGTGCTCGTCCACGGGGATGCCGCGGCCGTTGTCGTACACCCGGACCCCGCCGTCGGGTAGCAACGTCACGTCAATGGTGTCGCAGTAGCCGGCCAGGGCCTCGTCGACGGCGTTGTCCACAACCTCGTAGACGAGGTGATGCAAACCGCGCTCGCCGGTCGAGCCGATGTACATTCCGGGGCGCTTGCGAACGGCCTCAAGGCCCTCGAGTACCGTGATCGAGCCTGCATCGTAGGACAAACCGAACTCCATCCTGCATGTGAAGCGCGCGGCCCAGC
>DAIOWL010000263.1:0-8454 GCA_036758545.1 Streptosporangiaceae bacterium
TGGCCAGCGCGCCGGCCACCCCCGGAATGCCGTCCCGGCGAGCCGATGCCGCCGCGTCCGGGATACCCGGCACCACGGCCTGCTGGCCCGCGACCCCAGGCCCGGCGGACGCATCCGCCGGCGGGGCGCCCGGCGCGTCCGGCGCCGGAGCGGCAGGCGGCGTCGCGGCGTCGTAGCGGTAGAGGTTGTACAGCCGCATCAGCGCGATCAGACTGGAGCCGTAGCCAGGATCGGTGGCGTAGACGCCGGTCAGCGCGGTCGCGAACGCGTCCGGCCGGCCGCGGCTGGCCATGGCGTGCCGGTAGGCCGGGTCCGTGGCCAGCAGCCGGCCGTGATCCTCGATGCTCTCCGCGACGTTGTGGTACACCCGGAACGGCGCGGTGCGCGTGACCCACACGCCGTTCTCGTACTCCCGCGTCGGCAGCGTGTCCTGGCCGGCCGGACCTGCCCCCTTGATCCCGAACAGGTTGTGGTCCGCCGTCGCGAGCACGCTGCGCCCCCAGCCCGATTCGTCGATGGCCTGGGCGATCGTCACCGCGGCCGGGACGCCGTACCGCTGCTGCGCCGCGATCGCCCCCGGCGCCACCAGGCTGATGAACGCCTGCTGGGCCGCTGTCCGCGGCACGTCCGCCGGCTGCTCATCGTGCCTGCGGTAGGCGGGATCGGCCGGCCCGGCCGCCGCGTTGCGCGGCGCGTCCGCGAGCACGCCCGGGATCGCCGCGTTCGCCCCCGCCTGCGAACCGGCTCCCGCCTGGGCACCGCCCGCTGCTTGCGAACCGCCCCCTGCCTGCGAACCGTCGGCGGCGGACCGGTCAGCCGGGCCGTTCAGGTCGCCGTTGTTGACGAAGCCGAGCACTCCCATGGCGCCGAACGGAGCCGGGAACCTGTGCGCGTTCACGGTCAGGCCGGGCAGCGAGTCGCCGCCCACCGTGTACAGGGCGGAGCCGGAAAACCTGGTGACCACCTCGACGTGCCCGTCGAACAGCACCCAGTCTCCCGGCTGCGGCCGGTAGCCGTCGCCCAGCGGATGCCAGCGGTGATGCGCCCGCGCATCGGTCAGCATCGACACCACGTCCGGCGATGCCGGGTTGGGCTGGACCCGGACGTCGGCCCATCGGTGCAGCGGCCACGGATAGGAGCCACCCCCGGTCACCCAGCTCTGCTGGCCCGCCGCCTGGGCGCCCAGCGCCAGCGTGAGGCTGGCGAAGGCCGCGCACGACTGCCCGTGATCGGCCCCGTCCACGCTGCTGACCTGCCAGATCAGCGACTCCATCTCGGCCGGCGTCCTGGTCCTCGCCAGCTTCAGGTAGTGCCTGGCCACGCTCACGATCGCCGATCGCAGCGCGCCATCCCCCCGGGAGGCAGGCGCAGCCGGCTCGTCCCGGGCCTGCAGGTGGGCCGGAAGGCCGGCCGGTGACGTCATCTCGGCGACCGTGCCGTGCGCGACGGTGAAGCCGGTCACCGTCCCGCAGGTAGACAGGCTCACTAGCGCGGTCGCCCGCTGCCACGTCGGCTTCGTCGTTACCCCCCGTGGTCCGGCAGGGTCTTGAGGATGGCCTGCACCTGCGGGTCGCCGGGGTTACCTGAGTTCTGGAACAGCACGCTCGCGTTCTGCGCGGCGACCGGGCTGGCGCCGGGCATCCACTGCCGGTACACGTCGCCGACGAGCGCCGCCCGTCCCTCCCGGGTGACCACCGGGCTGGCGCACCGGCCGGGGAACCCGGCCCGCGACACGATGGCCGGCGACCCGGTGTACCGGGCGCAGTTCTCCGGCTTGCTCTCCAGGCCCGGCTGGACCGTCGGCTTGCCGTTGGCGCCGGTCAGCGTGGCCCCGCCGATGATGTTGTTGATGGCGCGCGCCGCCACGGCCAGGCTGTCGACCGGATTGAGCGGGTTGTAGGGATGATGCAGGTTCAGCGACCACGCGATCTGGCCCCCCTGAGCCGGCGTGATCGGCTCGAGCCCCTTCCTGCCGGTCTTGGCGTCGGCGTAGCCGGGATCGTTGTTGCTCGTCAGCAGCGCGAACACCCAGAGGATCTGGCTCGTGTCGGTGTCACAGGCGAAGTTGACCTGGCTCGGCTCGGACATGACGTTGGGGTTCTGGCAGGCGGTGGTGATCTGGCTGGTCACCGTGGCCACGCTGGGCGGCCACGACGGGCCGTGCCTGAGCACGGTCATCGCGCCGGCGATGAGCACCACGAGGACGGCCGCCGTCCCGATGCCGATCTTGCGGCCGCGGCCCGAACGCTTCCGCCGCGCCGGGTGCCGCCCCCGTTCGATGAGCACCTGGGCCCGGTCGGAGGGCTTGCGTGGCTTGCTCGCCGGGCGGGCCCGGGGGGGCCCGGCGTTTCCCCTGGCGCGCAGCATCTCCCGGTCCCGGCGCGGCGGCAACCCGGAGACCTCGGTGACCTCGCGGGTCCGCGACTCCCGCCACTCGGTAAGCTCCTGCTCGAGGTCCAGCACCTTGAGTTCTATGTCTGAGAACCATTCATTTTCGTTCTCGATAAAGTTTTCGAATTTACTGCTCGTCGTGATCACCCCTGACCCATGGCCTGACCCGGGTGCGCTGCGAACCGGCGGCCCCGACCCGGCGATGGTCAGTGACCTAGATCACGTGTTCGACCCGTGTTAATCATTAGAACACAGATGCGATGCACTTGGCCACCGGTCCGTACGGGAAGATCATCCCTATGGCACCGGTTTCTCTGATCGTCGTCGGGGCAGGCCAGCGCGGTACCGGGTACGCCCGGTGGGCCCGGCGCCACCCCGAACGCGCCGCCGTCGTCGCGGTCGCCGAACCCAGCCCGGCCCGCCGCGCCCGCCTCGCCGCCGAGCACGGCATCACACCTCAGAACGCGGTCACCGACTGGACCGAGCTGGCCGGCCGCGGCAGGCTGGCCGACGCGGTCCTGATCTGCACGCAGGACCGGATGCACGCCGAGCCGGCCGAGGCGTTCGCCGCGCTCGGCTACCACATCCTGCTGGAAAAGCCGATGGCGCCGGACGAGGCGGGGTGCCGGCAGATCGTGGCCGCGGTGGAGAAGGCCGGCGTCATGCTCGCCGTCGGCCACGTGATGCGCTACACGCCGTACACGCGCGCCGTCAAGCAGATCGCCGACTCCGGCCAGCTCGGCGACATCATGAGCGTCCAGCACCTGGAGCCGGTCGGCTTCTGGCACCAGGCGCATTCCTACGTCCGCGGCAACTGGCGGCGCAGCGACCTGGCGACCTCCATGCTGATGGCCAAGTCCTGCCACGACCTGGACTGGCTGCAGTACATCCTGGGCCGGGCGCCACTGCGGGTCTCGAGCTTCGGCAGCCTGGCCCATTTCACCGCCGCGAACCGGCCGCCCCGCGCCGCGGACCGGTGCGTGACCTGCCCGGTCGAACCGGAGTGCCCCTATTCGGCGCCGCGGCTCTACCGCGGCCTGCTCGACCGGGGCGCGCGCGGGTGGCCGCTGAGCGTCGTCATCGGCGACTTCTCTCCCGGCGCCCTCGACGAAGCGCTGAACAACGGTCCGTACGGCCGGTGCGTCTACGCCTGCGACAACGACGCCGTCGACCACCAGGTCGTCGCGCTGGAGTTTCCCGGCGCGACCACGGCCACCTTCACCATGACCGCGTTCACTCAGGCCGGCCACCGGCGGACCCAGGTGTTCGGCACTCGCGCCGAGCTCACCGGCGACGGCGAGACCATCCGCGTCTACGACTTCCTCACCCGCGCCGAGCGGACGGTCACCCCGGCGGCCGCGGGCGGGATGAACGCCGGGGAAGGACACGGCGGCGGCGACGCGGGCCTGATGGACGCGTTCACCGCCGCCGTCGCCACCGGGGACCGCGCGCTGATCTCCTCCGGGCCGCGCGAGTCGCTGGCCAGCCACCTCGCCGTCTTCGCCGCCGAACGAGCGCGGCTGAACGGCACGGTCGAAAACATTGATCCCGAACGGGCCGGGTGACGGCTCAGCCAGCCACCACGTGCACCCGCGAGGTCTGGCCGCGGCACGGAGTCGACACCATGACCTCACGCCCCGCGTTGGTGTCCCGGATCGTGTAGTGCGCGGCCGATCCGTTCAGCGTGACCTGGTGGACCGTCGCCCCGGCCGGCACCGTGGCGCCGACGTGCAGGGTGCACGCCAGGCTCGCGGTGACGGTAGTCGTGTACGAGCTGCCGTGGTGCGTGGCGGCCACGTCGACGGCGCCGGTGCCGACCCTGATGTTAGACCCGCTCACCGACGACTGGCCGGCCGGCACGTCCGGCAGCACCTCGAGCAGGCCGTTGCCGAGCTGCGGGTCCACCCCGAGCTGCTGGTTCACCACCGGCCAGAGCACGCCGTAGGTGCCCCAGGCCTGGTTCAGCGAGGACCGCTCGTTGAACGGCTGGCTGACGTTGGCGGCGAAGTCGGGCGACGGGCCGATCTCCGGCATCGCGCCGGGCTGCTCGGCCACACTGCCGAGCTGCAGCGTGGCCAGGTCGTCGGTGTACCGCTGCTGCTGGCCCGGGCCGAGCAGGCCGTAGTTGCCCAGGCCGACCGCCATCACGCCGGTGTTGAGCGTGTAGGCCTGCTGCGTGTGCCCGGTGTAGGTGCCCGGGTCGCAGCCGGGGCCGCCCTCGACGTACAGGCCGTAGGTGCCCGAGTAGCACGATGTCTCGCGCAGCTTGAGCGCGGGCAGCGCCTCGGACGGCGGAACAAGGCCCGGCGTGGGTACCCCATCGGGGTATAGCTGGGCCTCCATCGGGGTGACCCCGGTCCACCAGCGCTGCATCATCTGGGTCTTGCCCGCGTCGGAGAGCGAGTCGGCGAACTGCGGGATGCTGGGCATCCACCAGGCGGCCGAGAACTTCTTCACCAGGGCCGCGGCGTGGCTGTCGGCCCACTGCTTCGTGGCGGTATCGCCCTTGCTCGCCGCCATGTCGGCCAGGTCATAGAAGCCGCGGATGGTGTACACGGCCGCGTCGACCGCGTCCGGGCCGAGCACGTCAGACTCGACGTTGGCCGCCCCGGCCGGCCACGGGTCGTCGCCCTTGATCAGGGTCAGCATGTACTGCATGTTCTTCTTGGTGAACGCGTACATCTCGTCGCGGAAGGCGTTGTCGCCGGTCCACCGCCAGACCATGGCCACGGCGTCGGGGAACTTAGCCGTCTCGTCGATATCACCGCGCTGGTCGTTCAGCCCGAAGTACACCGAGCCGTCGGTGACGGTCTCGTGCACCACCTTGCCCGAATCGTGGTTGGCGATCATGCTCACCCGGGCCAGCGAGCGCAGCCCGTCCTCGGCCGTGCCGAACTGCCCGGCGGCGAGCAGGGCGAACATCGTGTACTCCTGGTCGGTGGCGAACATCCATGGGTAGTCAGGGAAGCCCGCGCCCTCGAACCTGATGCTCGGCACGGTGGCCAGCGGCGCCGGGTAGAGGGTGCCCTCCTCGGTGTCGCGGATCTTCAGGTTGTCCGCCTGCTGGGTCAGGTCGGCCAGGTCCTGCTTGCTCCAGGTGACCGACTGGGCCAGGGCCGGGTCGCCGGGCAGCGACACCCGGGTCTGGCCGTTCAGCCGCTGCCGGGTGGCGACCTTGGCGGCGAGTTCGGCCGCCGGGTCCGCGCTGGCCGCCTGGAACTGCGCCTGGGCGTCGGACATGCCCTGGTCCGAGCCTGCCACGGTGAACCAGATCGTCCGGCTGCCGCCCGCGGGCACGCTGACCGGGTAGGTCAGCTCGCCGCCCGCGCCCTTGCCGTACGCGGTGTCGTCGCATGGGTTCTGGTCTGGCTCCGAGCCGACCGGGCAGATGACCGGCGGGTCCTGCGGCCCGCGGAAGTCCGGGCCGGTCTTACCCGCCGCCGGGGTCAGGCCGGTGGCGCCCACGATCGCGGCATAGTCCTGCGCGGGCGCGTTGGCCACCGGCGGGGTGCCGGTGTCGGTGAAGACGAGCTGCTTTCCGTTGAACGACGCCTTGTCGGGCAGGTTGAACGTGGTCTGGTCGGGCTTGGTGGAGCCCCACGGGTAGGCGCTCATCAGCTCGGAGTGGGCGTCGACGTTCAGGCTCACGTTCGCGGCCTGCGACCCGGCCGTCAGGGTCAGCCCGATCTCCACCGCCCGGCGGCCGTCGGGCGCGAAGTCCGTTCGGCTCAGCTGGACCCCGCTAGCCGAAGGCAGGGCCATGTGCACGTAGCCGAAGCCCGAGGTGAACGTCGTCGCCGGCCCGATCCACTGGCCGTTGACGCCGAACCAGATGCCGTCGAGCAGCTTGACCGGCGGCGTCCAGATGCCGCCCATCTCGCCCCGGGTGTGGAAGCCCATGGCCGGATACCGGCCGTCCTCGGTGCCCAATTCGTAGGCTCGGTCCCCGGACGCCGCGTACCGCCGGCTGCTGAGGTTTGAGCTCACCGACAGCGTGGGTCCGGCCGCCGTCCGCGACCCGGGCAGCACCGGCACTGCCCGGGCCCCGGACACGCCGCCGGAGGCGGCACCCGCTGCAGCGATGGTTACGACAGCAACGATCGTCACCAGGAACAGGAACCGCCGCATGGCGCCACTCCCAAGTCGGATCTCGCCCGCCCGATCTGGCGATCACGGGTCCGGACACGCCCGGCACCGATCGCGCAGCCGGTGCCGCGTTACCCACTGCCCAGAACCAGACACCTCAAACCCGCAACTTCCCCCGCAAACCAACAAACTCGTGCGGAACCCCCGGCAGATGGGTTAGCGGAACTCGAGGCCGTCGAAGGTGCCGGAGGCGCGCCACTTGTCGATGTAGGCGAAGTAGGCGCTGGGGCCGTAGGGGTAGCCGTAGCCGAGGAACTGACCCGGGTCCTGGCCCTCGTTGTTGTAGTAGCCCGGCGTGCAGTCCGGTCCGCCGATCATGCTGCGCGGCCCGGTCAGCAGCAGCTCGACCCACGCCGTCTCGGCGTCGGCCGACGGCTCGACGAAGCCGAACCCGCCGTCGGCCGCGTGCCGGACGACCGCCGTGATGGTCCGGGCCGAGTCGACGATGTTGTGCGGCACGTTGGAGATCAGGTTCGCGCCCTGCGTGGGCTGCACGAACAGCAGGTTCGGGAAGCCGCGGACGTGGATGCCGTGCAGCGTCCGCATGCCGTCAGCCCAGTGCTCCGACAAGGTGAAACCGTCGCGGCCGGTCACCTCGAAGCCGGCCCGCCGCGCGTACGGGGTGCCGACCTCGAAGCCGGAGCCGTAGATGATGCAGTCGAGCTCGTACTCCCGGCCGGCCACGATCACCCCGGCCGCGGTGATCCGCGCCACCCCCTTGCCGTCCGTGTCGACCAGGTGGGTGTTCGGGTTGTTGAAGGCCTGCAGGTACTCGTCGTGGAAGCAGGGCCGCTTGCACAGCTGGCGGTACCAGGCCTTCAACCGGATCGCAGTGGCCGGGTCCCGCACGATGGCGTCGGCGCGGCCGCGGATCTCCTCCATCTTCTCGAAGTCGGACTCCTCGTAGGCGGCGAGCATCGCCGCCGGGCTGAGCGACTCCGGCGGCAGCGCGGCGATCCGGGCGCGGATCCGGCGGGCGATGTCGGTCCAGCCGTCCTGCACCAGGTCCTCGTCGGCAGCGCCGCCGGCCTGGTTGGCGGTGAAGTTCTCCAGCCAGCGCTGCTGCCAGCCCGGGGTGGCGATCTCGGCGAACCAGGCCGGGTCGATCGGGTGGTTGCCCCGCGTGTCGACCGAGGACGGCGTGCGCTGGAAGACGTACAGCTCCCGGGCGTCCCGGGCCAGGTGCGGCACGCACTGGACCGCGGTGGCCCCGGTACCGATCAGGCCGACCCGCTTGCCCGCGAGCTTGTCCATCACGGCATCGGAGTAGTCACCGCCGGTGTAGGCGTAATCCCACCGGCTGGTGTGGAACGAGTGACCGCGGAACGTACCGATCCCCGGGATGCCGGGCAGCTTCGGCACGCTGAGCGGGCCGGTGCCGAGCACGACGAACTGGGCGGTCAGCCGGTCGCCCCGGCTGGTCTCGATGACCCAGCGCGCCCCGGCCTCGTCCCAACTCAGCGCCGTCACCTCGGTGTGGAACAGCACGTCGTCGTACAGGCGGAACCGCTCGCCGATGCGCTGGCAGTGGGCCAGGATCTCCGGGCCGTGCACGTACTTCTCGGTCGGCATGTGCCCGGTCTCTTCGAGCAGCGGCATATACACCATCGACGCCGTGTCGCACTGCGCGCCGGGGTACCGGTTCCAGTACCAGGTCCCGCCGAAGCCGCCGCCCTTCTCGATGATCCTGACGTCGACGCCGGCCTCCCGCAGCCGGGCCGCGGCGACCAGGCCGGCGAACCCCCCGCCGACGCAGACCACGGTCCGGTGATCGGTGATGGCCGCCCGTTCGGTCCGTGGTGTGTACGGATCGTCCAGGTAGTGCGCGAGCTCGCCGGTGAGCCGGAGGTACTGGTCGTTGCCGTCCGGGCGCAGCCGCTTGTCCCGTTCCTCGGCGTACTTGCGCCGCAGCGCTTC
>DAIOWL010000264.1:0-5437 GCA_036758545.1 Streptosporangiaceae bacterium
CTTCGACCTGACTCGGCTACTGGACGGCAACCGAGCTCAGGCTGGCGCGGATGGCTTGTTTCTGCAGTTTGCCGGAGGCGGTACGGGCCAGGGACGCGGCGAACGAGACGCCGGCCGGGCACTTGAAGTGGGCCAGGCGGTCGCGGGTCCAGGCGATGAGTTCGGCCTCGGACACCCGCGTGCCGGGGCGCAGGACGACGACGGCGTAGGGCGACTCGCCCCATGTGGCGGAGGGGACGCCGACGACGGCGACCTCGGCGACGGCCGGGTGGCCGGTCATGACGCTCTCCACCTCGGCCGGGTACACGTTCTCGCCGCCGGTGACGATCATGTCGGTGAGCCGGTCGTGCAGGTAGAGATAGCCGTCGGCGTCGAAGGAGCCGCCGTCGCCGGTGCGCAGCCAGCCGCCGGGAAGCAGCACCTCGGCGGTCTGCCCGGGCTTGCGCCAGTAGCCCTTCATGATGCGCGAGCCGGCCACCAGGACCTCGCCGCGCTGCCCGGCCGGGCAGTCCGCCAGCGTGACGGGGTCGACGACGCGGACCCGGGCGCCGCGCATGGGGCGGCCCGCCGAGCGCAGGCGGTGCGCGAACTCCTCGGCGGGAACGTGGTCGGCGGGCCCGAGCAGGGTGAAGCCGCCGGTGGATTCGGTCAGGCCGTAGGACTGCAGGAACGAGCAGCCGATGATCTCGGTGGCGTCGCGGAGCACGGGCAGCGGGATCGGCGAGGCCCCGTAGACGACGTAGCTGAGCGCGCTCCAGTCGGCGGTCCTGGCCTCGGGCAGGGCCAGCAGCCGCTGCAGCACCGTCGGCACCAGGACGGCGTGGGTCACCTTGCGGTCCACCAGCAGGCGCAGCACGCCCGCGATGTCGGCCTGCTGCTCGAGCAGCAGGTTGCCGCCGTTGAGGTTGGCGGCCAGCAGCATGCCGAGCCCGGCCACGTGGAAGAACGGGACGGGTGCCGCGCAGACCGAAGCCTCGTCGAGCTCGATGCTCGCGTGCAGCTCGTGCAGGGCGCAGCCGAGGTTGCGGCCGGTCAGCTCGACGCCCTTGGGCACGCCCGTGGTGCCCGAGGTGTACAGGATGAGCGCGGTCTCGTCCGGTGCCGCGTTCTCGCCGGGGTCGTAGGGCTGGGCATAATCCCGCCAGGCGAGATAGTCGAGGTCGGTGATCAGCGTGTCGCAGTCGAAGCCGAGGTCCCCGAGGTCGGCGACCAAGGGGGCGGCCGGCGGGTCGACGACGACCACGCGCGGTTCGGCGTCGGCCAGGATGGCCAGCACCTCGCGCGCGGACAGCCGGTTGTTGACCGCGGTGAAGATCGCCCGGCACTTGGCCGCGCCGTACATGACCTCCGCGAACTCCGGGCCGCTGGCGCCGATGAACGCGACACGGTCGCCGGGGCGCACGTCCTTGCGCTGCAGCGCGCGGGCGACCTGGCTGGACCGCTGGTCGAGTTCGGCGAACGAGGTCAGCCGGTCCGCCTCGGTGAACGCGATCGCCTCCGGGGTGATGGCGGACCGCTTCGGCGATGATGTCGGCCAGCGAGTACACCGGCGAGCCGTCGACGTGGTACGACCAGGGTTCGGCCTCAGACATGACGGCTCGCCTGCCCTTCTGCGACTGCAACGGCGACACTACAGTAAACGGAGTAGCGCGGGCCGTCTACGGTGACGATGAACCCGGCCCGTTCGGGCCAAATCGGCTGGGAGGGATCATGAGTGACACGCCGCTGGCCGGGCGGGTGGCGGTGGTGTCCGGCGGCGGGCGGGGGCTCGGCCGCTCGTTCTGCCTGGCGCTGGCCCGGCAGGGCGCGAAGGTCGTGGTCAACAACCGGAACCGGGTCACGGACGCGGACGGGCGCGGGCCCGCCGACCACGTGGCCGGGCAGATCACGGCGGCGGGCGGCGAGGCGGTGGCCGAGCACTCCGACGCGGCCGACCCGGCCGGCGGGGAGGCGATCGTCGCCGCGGCGGTGGAGCGCTGGGGACGGCTGGACATCTGCGTAGCCAACGCGGCCATCGGCCCGGGCGGCATGTTCCACAAGCAGCCCACCGCGCAGTTCGGCGAGGTGCTCGAGATCAACCTGCAGGGCAGCGTCCGGCTGGCCCGGGCCGCGATGGCGGTGATGCGCCCGGCAGGCTACGGCCGGATCATCCTGGTCGGCTCCACCGGCGGGCTGCACGGCGACGTCGGGCTGTCCGCCTACGCGGCCAGCAAGGGCGGGCTGCTGGCGTTCGGCCGGTCGCTGGCGGCCGAGGGCGCGGGCAAGGGCGTGCTGACCAACATGCTGCTGCCGTACGCCCTCACCCAGATGACCGACGACGGCATGCCGGCGTCGGCCCGGCCGCGGCTGGACCCGGACCTGGTGGCGCCGGTGCTGACCGCGCTGGCCAGCCCGGAGTGCCGGCTGAACGGCGAGTACCTGGTCACCGGCGGGGGCAGGCTGCGCCGGGCATCGGTCGTGGAGTGGGGCACCGTCCTGCTGCCGAACGGGCCGGGTCTCAGCCCCGCTCAGCTGCACGCCCTGCTGGCCGAGAGCGGCCGCGGCGAGCCGCGCGAGTACCGGGTGGCCGTGGACGCGTTCAACGACCTGATGTCGGGAGGCGCGCCGTGAGCTGGGGACCGCTGCTGGTCAACCTGGCGGTTACCGCCGGGCTGGTCGCCGTGCTGATTCTGGCGACGTTTCTGTACGCGATGCGGACCCGGGTGCACGCGATCATGGACACGATCTGGCCGCTCGGGTTCGTGCTGATCGCCGGCGTGTCGTTCGTGCTGTCGGCCGGTTCCGGTGTGGCCGGGCGGCGGGTGCTGGTGCTCGTGCTCACCGCGGTCTGGGGGCTCCGGCTCGGCGCGCACATCTACTCGCGCAACCGCGGGCAGGGCGAGGACAAGCGGTACGCCTCGCTGCTGCGGCGCAACCGAGGGAGCCTGGCGGCGTTCGTGCTGCGCTACATCTACTGGATGCAGGGCCGGGTCATGTGGTTCGTCTCGCTGCCGGTGCAGGCGGCGATGTACGAGCACGCCCCGCTTGGCCTGGTTTCGTGGCTGGGTGCGGCGGTGTGGGCGGTCGGGTTCGGCTTCGAGGCGGTCGGGGACGCGCAGCTGCGCCGGTTCCGGGCCGACCCGGCCAACGCCGGGAAGGTGCTCGACCGCGGGTTGTGGCGCTACACCCGGCACCCGAACTACTTCGGCGATGCCGTGGTGTGGTTCGGGCTGTGGCTGCTGGCGTGCTCGCACTGGCTCGGCCTGATCCTCGTCGCTTGTCCTTTGTATATGACGAACATGCTGGTCAGGCACACCGGCAAGCGGCTGCTCGAGAAGCATATGGCGCGGTCCAGGGGGGCGGCGTACGCCGAGTACGTTCGGCGCACGAGCGGCTTCATCCCCTGGCCGCCGCGCCGTGGCTCGATAGGCTGACGGCGTGTCCGACTACTACCGTGCGCCCGGCTGGTTCACCCGCAACGTGTTCAACCGGCTGGTGGCCGTGCTGACCAGCCAGGGTGTCAGCGTTCTCGGCTCACGGGTCCTCGCGGTGCGGGGCCGGAGGAGCGGCGAGTGGCGAACCACGCCGGTGAACCTGCTTGGCCACGACGGGCGCAGGTACCTCGTCGCGCCCCGCGGCGAAGCCCAGTGGGTGCGCAACCTGCGGGCGGCCGGCACCGGCGAGCTGCGCCTGGGCAGGAAGGTGGAAGCCTTCCGCGGCCGGGAGCTCACCGACGACGAGAAGGTGCCGGTGCTGCGCGCCTACCTCAAGCGGTGGAAGGCCGAGACCGGGATCTTTTTCGAGGGCACCGGAGCGGACTCGAGCGACGACCAGATCCGCGCCATCGCGCCGAAGCACCCGGCCTTCGAGGTGCTCCCCGTCGGCTAGCCGGGGCGCCCTCAGGTCAGCGCCGCGGGTCGCCGTGGCAAGCCGGCACCCCGTTGTGCTGCCAGTTCCAGACCGGGGCCAGGCCCGGCTCGGCGGCCAGGACGGTGACTACCAGCCGGAGCTGGTCAGTCGGCAGCGGCGGCTTCAGCCCGTCCGGCACGCGGAAGACGCGCTTGCCGCCTTCCTGCTCGACCGAGAACGCCTTGAGCAGGTCGGTGGCGGTCCGGATGCCGACCCGCCTGAGGTTCAGCCGGGCGTGAGCGCCGGACAGCGGCGCCTGCCCGGCCACCGCGGGCTGGTCCGCCTGGCGGAGCTGGTTCAGCTCGCCGCGGTTCACCCGCTCCAGGTGGGTCAGCAGGAAGGCCTGGTCGGTCCAGTCCACCAGCCGGCCGGCCGGGACCCGGGTGTGCAGGATCACGTCGACGAGGTTCATCGTGGTGAGGTTCTGCATGTCCTCGACGCCCTCTTCGGTGAGCCGCGCCTCGTACCACAGGTTGAACCCGTCGAGCTGGTCGAGCGGGTACTCCGAGGTGACCGGCGGGACGAACCAGCGCAGGGCCCGGGACGTCACCCGCTGCAGGGCCTGCAGGCCGACGAGCGGAAAGAAGCCGACGACGAAGGCGACGGCGAGCTCGGCCCGCTCGGTGACCGCGGTGGCGCCACCCAGTACCTGGTGCAGCACGATGACGATGAGCAGCACCAGGGTGATCCGGTACACCGCGGTGGCGTAGGCGCTCGGGCGCAGGTCGCTCTGGAAGAAGCGGCGGATGAGCATGCTGGTCACGAACGCGTAGGCGCCGAGGAACCCGTACTTCAGCACGTCCCACGGACCGGACGGGTGGGTGACGAATCCGGTGTCCCACAGCACCGCGGCCCAGCCGACGGCGAACACCGCGGTCGCCAGGAACACCGGGAACAGCGACTCGCTCCTGACGCTGTAGTTCTCGTCCGGGCTAGTGCTGGTGATCTGGCGCCCGTAATACGCCTCGAACTTCTGCCGGTAGATGTTGTCGGTCGGGCGGCCGTGCGGGCCCTTCTCCCACTCCCGGTAGAACCCGGACGCCACCGGGGGCGCCGGCAGGTGCCACGGCAGGTCCCAGCCGAGCCGGTGCAGGTTGAGCACGTACTCGCTCCACAGCGCCTTGGCCCGCAGGTCGAGGAAGCGCACGTAGAGCCAGCCGGGCAGGAACGCCAGGCACCACAGCGCGAACAGCTTGAGCGCGCTGATCCCCCAGGTCCCCGGCCCAGGCCAGGTCCGCCCCGCCGTCACCCCCGCGGTCACCACGGTGACCGCCACGGTGGCCGCGATCAGGATATTCATCCAGGCCGCGACCGCCTTACGGCGCAGCCAGGCCCGGGTGCCGCTGTCGTTCGGCACGGCGCTCCGGGTCGGCCCGGCTGCAGGCTCCTGGGTCCGGCCAGGCGTCTGGGCCCGGCTGGGCGTCTGCAGTCCGGCCGCAGGTCCAGCCGTAGGTCCGGCCTCTGGCGCGGCCGCCGATCCGGCCGCCGGTCCGGCCGCCGGTCCGGTACGATCTGGCGCTAGCGTGGTCATCCCGTACCCCCCATACCG
>DAIOWL010000264.1:5537-8453 GCA_036758545.1 Streptosporangiaceae bacterium
GTCCGCGCGGTGACGCCGGACCTGGCTTAGACCCGGTCCAGGAAGGCCTTGACCTCGGGGCCGGCGAACGAGGCGCCGTAGCCGGCGTTGACGACCAGGCAGCCCACGGCGATGTCCTTGGCCGGGTCGAAGGCGATGAGCCAGCTGTTCGGCTGCTCCTGGCCCTGGATGTCGGCGGTCCCGGTCTTGGCGTAGATCCCGGGACCGAACCCGACCCCGGCGGCGGTCCCGCTGGTGACCACGGCCTGCATCATCTCTTTCAGCTGGCCGACGGTGCCGGTCGGCAGCGGGGTGGCCGTGAGCTGCTTGGTCCCGGGCAGCAGGATCGGCTGCTTGAACGTCCCGTTGGACACGGTGGCCGCCACCGACGCCATCGCGAGCGGGGTCGCGGTCAGCTTCCCCTCACCGAACGCCTCCTGCGCCAGCTCGGAGCCGCTGGCGCTGGCCGGGGCGTCGAAGTAGGTCCCGGACACCCCGGTGATGCCGATGTTCCAGGGCTGATTGAGGCCGAAATACTTCTTGGCAGCGTTGGCCAGCCCGCCGCCGGACAGGTGCGGCCACTGCATGCTGAACGCGTTGTTGCAGGACTGGGCGAAGTCAGTGACGAACGGGGTGCCCGCCCCCAGGGACTCGTTGTTGTCGTTGTGGTAGGTGATCCCCTGCACCGTGTAGGCGGGGGGGCAGGCGACCGCGCTCGACGAGGACAGGACGCCAGAGCTGATCAGGGCGGCGGAGGTGATGACCTTCATGGTGGAGCCCGGCGCCACCTCAGCGGTCAGCGCGTAGTTGTTGAAGCCGGCGTTGTTGGCGATGGCCAGGATCTTGCCGGTAGACGGCTGGATGGCGACCATCGAACTCTTGGGGTGCATCGTGACGGCGGCGCGCGCCGCTGCCTCGGCCGTGGGGTCGATCGTGGTGGTGAGGTTCGCGATGTTGTTCGGCGCGATGACGACCGCCTGGCTGTTCTCGACCGGCTTGCCCGCGGCGTTCTGGATCTCGACGTAGAGGCCCGGGGTTCCCTGGCCCGGCGGCGCCTCCTTCTCCAGCAGGTTGGCGATGCGGTTTAGCCCGGCGTCCTTGTACGACGTGATGTCGTTCCCGCTGGCGTCGCTCACGCCGCCCACCTGCGGGGCGACCTTGATCGCTGCCAGGTGGGTGGTCTTGGTGAGGTTAGGCGCCAGGACGTCGGGGGCCCAGGCGATGTACCACAGGTTGGAGTTCGGCTTCTGGTAGGCGGTCAGCTTCGAGTGGTAGCTCCAGGTCCCGTGCAGGGCGCCGGCGCCGTCCGTGTCGGCCACCGTGGCGTTGAGCGCGAACGTGACCGACTCCCGCGTGCCGCCCCCCGAGACCGGGGCGGCGCTCTGCACCGTGCCGGTCAGCTTCCTCAAGTGCATCGTCTTGCGGTACCCGGTCAGCGCGGCCTGAGCCACGGCGGGCCGGTCGGTGTAGCGGGCGGCCTGGTTGAGGTCACCGGTCTTCCAGGCCTGGATGAACGCGGTGGTGATCTCCTGCGCGTCCTGCTCGGGCGAGGTTCCCGTCGGCACGAAACCGGTGGCGGGCTTGCCGCTGCCGGACGTCAGCACCACCACGACGACCGCCGCGATGGCCACCACGACCGCGACCACCGCGGCGATGATGATGTTCCGCTTCTTGTTCTTACCGCCGCCGCCGTGCCGGGCGTGCCGGTACGGTCCCGGCCCGATGACCGGTATGGGAGAGGTCGAGGGCTCCGACGCATACCACGGGCCGGACGATCTACTGCCACCGGAATCGCTGGTCACTCATGGAAAGGTACCCACCAGGCAGTTGAGGCACAAACGATCCTGTTACATCACGCCGGGAAGATCGTCGTTAAATTGGGGCGATGACGCCCGGCAGCCTGCCTCCCTGGTCGACCAGGCCCGTGGCTCAGGGGCCGGTCGTGCTCCGCCAGTTCTCGGCCCGCGACGTGCCCATGGCTCAGGAGCTGTCCACCGATCCCTACGTCCCGTTCGTCGGGACCTTGCCGGCAAACGCGAGCCGGGAGCAGGCATCGGACTGGGTGGACCGCCAGCGCGGCCGCTGGGCTGAAGGCGCGGGGTTCTCGTTCGCCATCGCCGAGGCGAGTACCGATCGCGCCGTCGGCGGCATCGGCCTGTAGCTGTCGGCCCTGGCCCACGGGCGGGCGACGGCCGGCCACTCGGTCGTCCCGAGCGCCCGGGGGCGCGGCTTCGCGTCGGCGGCGCTGATCGCGCTGACCTCGTTCGGGTGGACCATTCCGGCATTGCACCGGATCGAGCTCTACATCGAACCCTGGAACACGGGCTCGATCGGTACCGCCGAACGGGCCGGTTACCAGCGCGAGGGCCTGCTGCGCAGCCACCAGGAGATCGGCGGGCGCCGCCGGGACATGCTGCTCTACGCCAGCGTCAGGGACGCTGACTCGTAGGTCTCCCAGCTCCCAGCTCCCAGCCGGACGGGGCACAGGCGCCGCGCGTACCAGGCGTAAGGCGTGGTACCGCGACCATGCTGCTGGAACTCCCTGCCGTTTAGCTAGCGGGCCGCGGCCGTGCGGCACGTCCCAGCCAACCGGACTCAGGACACGCCGGCACCATTAGCACCACCGTTCGTAAGGGCTGGGCCAGCTGGAACGCCGTGAAACCCCGGATCCAGCGCCTTCTGACGCGGTGGATCCCCGGTTCCAGTACGTCCGGCAAGCGTTCGGCGGCAGGCCGATCGTCATGACAACTCAAGCTGACCGCGAGTACGGTGCTGGTGCTGCTGATGTGACTGATGTTGCATTCCGCGCCCGTGCGGCGCCCCACTGGGGACATTCGACCAAACGGGCATTGCACTGGAGCGGCATGAACGCGGCATCGACGCCGTATGCATGGCGAGCCGTTTCCGCGGAAACGTCTGGGTTAATAATCTTTGACA
>DAIOWL010000265.1:0-3017 GCA_036758545.1 Streptosporangiaceae bacterium
CGGCGTGCTGCGTGAGCTGGCGGCGGCCGACGCGAGCGTCGGCCGGGAGAGCGCGGCGGGCTGGCTGGCCGAAGCCCTCGCGCGGACCAGCGATCCCCGGGAGCGGGCCGGGATCGCGCACGAGCTGGCCCGGACCTACGCCGCGCTGTTCCGCTGGGTGGAGGCGGTCGACACCACGGACCAGGCACTGGCCGAGCTCGGCGACCGGGACCCAGCGCTGGCCGCGCGCCTGGAAGCGGAGCTCGCGGTGGCCGGGATGCACGACGCCCGCCGGGCCGCCCGGGTCGTCGCGGTAATGGAGCGGCTCCGGGCGAGGCGACCGGCGCCAGACCCGGAGACCGCGGAGGCGCTCGCCGTCGCGCGCGCCATGGCCGGCGTCCTGACCGGCCAGCTCACCGCGGAGGCGGCCGGCTCCCTGGACGACGCGATGCGCGCGGCGGAGCCGGCCGCGGCGAACTGGGACACCCGCGCGGCCCTGCTCTGGACGATGATCACCGCGGAGCGTTTCCAGGAGGTCGACGGCGCCCTGCCCGCCATGGCCGAGGCGGCCACCCGCGGCGGCAGCGCCCGCGGGCTGATCGCGGTGTACAGTTCCCTCGGCTTCAACAAGCTCCGGCTGGGCGCGCTGCCCGAGGCCGACGGGGCGGCCCGCGTCGCGCTGCGGATACTGCAGGAGGGCGACTTCACGGCCGGCCTGGGGGTGGCCGCGATCGCGGCCGAGGTGGCCATCGAAGCCGGAGAGCTGGACGAGGCCCAGGCCCTGCTCGAGCTCATCCCGCCCGGGCCCGCGGGCGTGCTCAGCGTCCTGGCCCCGGCGGCGGCGGGCCGGCTCAGCCTGGCCCGCGGCGACGGCCAGCAGGCGCTGACCTGCTTCCAGGCGTGCCTGGCCATGTTCGGTGCCGACGTGTGGGGCATCGAGATCCGTGACGTCGGCTACCTGCACGCCCGCTCCGGCGCGGCCCAGGCCTGGCTGCTGCTGGGCGACCGCGACCGGGCCCGCACGCTGGCCGAGGCCGAACTCGCCGACGCCCGCATCTCCGGCGGCCCCCGGGCGCTCGGGATCGCGCTGCGCGTGGCGGGCCTCGCTGCCGGCGGAACCGACGGCCTGGACCGCCTGTCCGAGTCGGTCGACGTCCTGCGCGAGTCCCCGGCCCTGCTGGAGCGGGCGAAATCCATCACCGAGCTAGGGGCCGCGCTGCGAAGGTCCGGACAGCGGGCCGCCGCCAGGCCGCTGCTGGCCGAGGCGCTCGACCTGGCCGCCGGATGCGGGGCCCGGCCGCTGGCCAGCCGCCTGCACACGGAACTGGCCGCGGCGGGCGGCCGTCCCCGCCGGGAACGCCGTCACGGCCTGGACGCCCTCACCCCGAGCGAGCTGCGGGTCGCCCGGCTGGCCGCGGGCGGCCAGACCAACCGGCAGATCGCGCATGGGCTGTACGTGACGCTGAAAACCGTCGAGACCCACCTGGCCCACGTCTACGCCAAGCTCGGGATCTCGCACCGCGGCGAGCTCCCCGTGGCGCTGGCTGGCGAAAACCTCGGGGTATCCACCCCGACGCGAACCGCGGGCCGCTAGCCGCACAGTGGGGTCACCATCTCAGTGAAGGAGACCCCCGATGACCGATCAGAACGCCGGGATCATCCGGCGCGGCTACGACGCCTTCGCACGCGCCGACCTGCCCGCCGTCTTCGAGATGCTGGACGCCGAGATCACCTGGCACGTGCCGGGATCCAGCCCGCTGTCCGGTGCGTACCAGGGCCACGGCGAGGTCGGCGGCTTCTTCGCCCGGACCATGGAGCTGTCCGGCGGGACGTTCGCCATCGACATCCAGGACGTCCTCGCCGCGGGCGAGCGGGTCGTCGTGCTGTGCACGGTGTCGGCCGAACGTCACGGCCAGTCCTGGTCCTCACCCGAGGTGCACGTCTGGCGGGTAACCGGCGGCCGGGCCGTGGACTTCTGCGAGTTCCAGGGCGACGAGCACACCGAAGACGCGTTCTGGAGCGCCTAGAGAACGTCGTGACCGGGGTGCGGGGTCGCGGGGATCGAGCCCAGCCGGCCCGCCTGGAAGTCCTCGAACGCCTGGGCCAGCTCGGCCCGGGTGTTCATGACGAACGGCCCGTACGCCGCGACCGGCTCCCGGATCGGCTCGCCGCCGAGCAGCAGGACGTCCATGTCGCCCTTGGGCCCGGCCGCGAACGTGATCGCGTCCCCGGCCCCGAACACGGCCAGCTGCCCCATCCGGACCGGCCTCTTCTCGGCGCCCACGGTGCCGCTGCCTTCCAGCACGTAGGCGAGCGAGTTGAAGTCCTTCCGCCACGGCAGCCGGACCTGCGCGCCCGCCGACACGGTGGCGTGCACCAGCGAGATCGGCGTGTGCGTGATTCCGGGGCCGTCGTGACCGCCGAACGATCCCGCGATCACCCGCAGCAGCGCCCCGCCGTCCGCCGAGGACAGCAGCGCGACCTGCCCGGCCCGGATGTCCTGGTAGCGCGGCGGCGTCATCTTCAGCCGGGCCGGCAGGTTCACCCACAGCTGGAAGCCGTGGAACAGGCCGCCGCTGACCACGAGCTCCTCCGGCGGCGCCTCGATGTGCAGGATGCCGCCGCCCGCGGTCATCCACTGGGTGTCGCCGTTGGTGATCAGCCCGCCGCCGCCGTTGGAGTCCTGGTGCTGGAACGTGCCGTCGATGATGTAGGTGACGGTCTCGAACCCGCGGTGCGGGTGCCACGCGGTGCCCTTGGGCTCACCGGGGCCGTAGTCGACCTCGCCCATCTGGTCCATGTGCACGAACGGGTCGAGCCGGGGCAGGTCCACCCCGGCGAAGGCGCGCCGGACCGGGAACCCCTCGCCTTCGTAGCCGGACGGCGCGGTGGTGACCGAGGTGACGGTCCGCTCCGTTTCGGCCAGGCCGGGCTCCGGGATCCGCGGCAGCACGAGTATGTCGTCGACGGTGATCGCTGGCATGACACCCTCCTCAGCTTGGTGCCAGCATAACCATATTTGAAAGTTCAAATATTCC
>DAIOWL010000265.1:3117-4299 GCA_036758545.1 Streptosporangiaceae bacterium
GCTGGTGACCAGCATCACCGGCCTGGCCAGCGGCTACTTCGCCACGCTGATGCACATCCCGCCCGGGCCGCCGATCGCGCTGACCACCGACGGGGTCGGCACCAAGATCCTGCTGGCCCGCGAGGCGGACCGGTGGGAGCCGGTCGGGATCGACTGCGTGGCCAACAACGTCAACGACGTGATCTGCACCGGCGCGGTGCCGCTGGCCCTGCTCGACTACATCGCGACGGACCGGATCGACGCGGCGGTGCTCGAGGCGATCGCCCGCGGCCTGTACCGGGGCGCCGCCGAGGCCGGCATCGCCATCCCCGGCGGCGAGATCGCCCAGATCGGCGCGATGCTGGCCGACTCCGCGGGCGGCGGCCCCATGCTCGACCTGGTCGGCACCGCGGTCGGCGCGATCCCGGACGGGCGCAGCCCGGTGGACGGGTCCGCGGTCCGCCCGGGCGACGTCGTCCTGGCCCTGCCCAGCTCGGGCCTGCACAGCAACGGCTACTCGCTGGCCCGCCGGGCCCTCGGTGAGCGCACCCGCGAGCTGACCGACGCGCTGCTCGCGCCGACCCGGGTGTACGTGCGGGCCGCCGAGGCGCTGTGGGCGGCCGGGGTCACCCCGCGCGGGCTGGCGCACATCTCCGGCGGCGGCCTGCTCAACCTGGCCCGGCTGGCCGCGGACGTGTCGTACACCCTGGACAGCCTGCCGCCCGCGCCGGAGATCTTCGCCTTGATCGCCTCGGCGGGCGACGTCCCGGCGGCGACCATGTACGCCACCTTCAACATGGGCACCGGCTTCTGCGTCGTCGTCTCCCCGGCCGACGCCCAGCCCGCGCTCGATGCTCTGTCCGCCGCGGGGGAGCAGCCCGTCGTGGCCGGCTCGGTCACGAGCCGTCCCGGCCGCTACGTGTCGATCCCGGCGGCCGGTCTCCTCGGCCAGGGCGACAGCTTTTTCCCCGGGGGGAACGATCCCCCCCAGACCTCCCCTGCTCATGGGGGGGCTGCCCGCCCCCCCATACCCCCCCGGGATACCGTCTAGGACATGGACGTCCGTGGCTATGTCGAGGCGAATGCTAGCGAATTCATCGATGACCTCAAGCAGTGGCTGACCATCCCGTCGATCTCCGCCGACCCGGCCCGGCACGGCGACGTGGGGCACAGCGCCGCGTGGCTGGCCGGGCACCTGCGCGG
>DAIOWL010000265.1:4399-6269 GCA_036758545.1 Streptosporangiaceae bacterium
GCGCCGCCGGTCACCGTCAAGCTGATCGTGGAGGGCGAGGAGGAGTCGGGCTCCGAGCACTTCGCCGCCCTGCTCCGCCGCGAGCGGGACCGGCTGGCCTGCGACGTGATCGTGATCAGCGACACCACCATGTGGGCCGCTGACGTGCCGTCCATGTGCACCGGCATGCGCGGGCTGCTCCCGGTCGGGGTCACGCTGACCGGGCCGGTCCGGGACCTGCACTCCGGGTCGTTCGGCGGCGGCGTGCCGAACCCGCTGCACGCGATGGCGGCCCTGCTGGCCGGCCTGCACGACGAGCAGGAGCGGGTCACCCTGCCCCGGTTCTACGACCGGGTGCTGCCGCTGTCGGACCAGGAGCGAGACCTGCTGGCCAGGCTGCCGTTCGACGAGAAGCAGTGGCTGGCCGAGGCGGGGGAGAGCGGCGCCGCCCACGGCGAGCAGGGCTTCAGCACGCTGGAGCGGATCTGGGCCCGGCCGACCGCCGAGATCAACGGCATGTGGGGCGGGCACACCGGACCGGGTAACAAGACCATCATCCCGCGGGCCGCGCACGCCAAGATCTCCTTCCGGCTGGTCGCCGACCAGGACCCGGCCGACGTGGCCGCGGCGTTCCGCGAGTACGTGGCGGCCTGGACCCCGGACGGCCTGACGGCCGAGATCACCGTGCTGCCCGCGGTCCGGCCGTGCCACTCGCCCATCGACTCGGTCGCCGTGCAGGCCGGGCGGCGCGCGATGCAGCGGGCGTTCGGCCGCGAGGTGCTGTTCACCAAGGAGGGCGGCAGCGGCCCGGAGGCGGACCTGGCCGAGATCCTGGACGCGCCCCTGGTGTTCATCGCGGTCGGCCTCGACTCCGACCGGATCCACGCGCCGAACGAGAGCGCCGACATCTCCCTGCTCCTGCGCGGGGCCGAGGCCTCGGCGTACCTGTGGGACGAGCTAGCAGCCGCGGACCTGAGGTGACGCCGCTGGACTCGCTCGCCCTGTCCCGGGGGACGGTGGACCGGCTCACCGAGAAGCGCTCCGACCGCGAGTGGCTGGACGCAGCCTGGGCCGACCCGGCCACCCGCGTGCTCGTGGTCTCGGATGGCCAGGCGCTGGTCCGGATCGACGACGATCAGGCGGCCCTGGTGCTCGTGCCGCCGGACCAGGCGCCCGACGGCACCAGGTTCCTGCTCGGCCAGGACGCGGACGGCGTGGTCTATTTCGGAGTCTCGGGCCCGCTGCCCGCCGCCCCAGACGGCGCTCGGCCCGCGCCGCTGAGAGAGGTCGGCTCGCTGCTCGGCGACCGCGACGCGGGCCTGCTCACGCACGCGGTGGCGCTGGCCAACTGGCACGACACGCACACCCACTGCCCGGTCGACGGCACCCCCACGGTGGTCGGCCCCGGCGGCCATTTCACCGTGTGCCCCAAGGACGGCACCGAGCACTTCCCGCGCACCGACCCCGCGGTGATCATGCTGGTCACCGACCCGGACGACCGGGCCCTGCTGGCCAGGAACGCCGCCTGGCCGGGCCGCCGGGTCTCCATCCTGGCCGGGTTCGTCGACCCGGGCGAGTCCGCCGAGCACGCGGTAATCCGCGAGGTCGCCGAGGAAACCCAGATCAAGGTCACGAACGTGCGCTACCTCGGCAGCCAGCCCTGGCCGATGCCGCGCAGCCTGATGCTCGGCTTCCGCGCCGACGCCCCGGCCGGCCAGGACATCGTGGTGGACCGCGAGGAGATCGCCGAGGCCTACTGGTTCAGCCGGGACGAGCTGCTGGCCGCGATCAAGGCCCGCGAGATCGCGCTGCCACCGCCCATATCCATCGCCCGCCAGATCATCGAGCAGTGGTACGGCGCCCCCCTCCCCTCCACCTGGTCCGACCGCCG
>DAIOWL010000265.1:6369-8448 GCA_036758545.1 Streptosporangiaceae bacterium
CCGGGCGCCCAGGTCAGCCTGGCCGGGCTGCCGCCGGAGATAGAGGTCGACTCGGCCGCCGCCCTGGTCCGGGTGACGGCGGGCCTGACCTACGGCGACCTGGCCAGCCGCCTGGACCGGCAGCGCTTCGCGCTGCGCAACCTGGCCTCGCTGCCGCACATCTCGGTGGCCGGGGCCTGCGCCACCGGCACCCACGGCTCCGGCCCGGCCAACCAGAACCTGTCCGCCGCCGTCACCGGCCTGGAGCTGGTCACGGCCGACGGCGACATCGTCGAGCTGAACCGCGGCGACGACGCCTTCGGCGGCGCCGTCGTGCACCTCGGCGCGCTCGGCGCCGTCACCCGGCTGATCCTGGAGCTGGTGCCGTCCTTCGAGGTCAGCCAGCGGGTCTACGAGGACCTGCCGCTGGACGTGCTGGACGACCACTTCGGTGAGATCATGGCCGCCGGCTACAGCGTGAGCATGTTCACCGACTGGCGCGCCCCCCGCCTCACCCAGCTCTGGATCAAGAGCCTCGCCGAAGACGGGACCCCGCCCGTCACAGAAGAACCCTGGTTCACCGCCATCCCCGCTCCGGCCGCGCGCAACCCGGTCCCCGGCCTGCCGGCCGCCAACTCCACCGCGCAGCTCGGCGAACCCGGCCTGTGGTTCGAGCGGCTGCCGCACTTCCGTCCCGAGTTCACTCCGAGCGCAGGCGACGAGCTGCAGACCGAGTACCTGCTCCCCGCCGAGCACGCGGTGGACGCCGTGCACGCACTGCAGCGGGCCGGCGACCGGATAGCCCCGCTGCTGCGGATCGGTGAGATCCGCACGATCGCGGGCGACGAACTGTGGCTCAGCCCCGCCTACCGCCAGGACAGCGTGGCCTTCCACTTCACCTGGCTCCCCGACACCGCCGCGGTGCTGCCCGTGGTGACGCTGATCGAGCATCAGCTGGCTCCGTTCGGCCCGCGCCCGCACTGGGGCAAGGTCTTCACCACCCCGGCGGCCGACCTCCACGCCAGCTACGACCGCCTGCCCGATTTCCTCGACCTCGCCCGGCACTACGACCCCGCGGGCAAGTTCCGCAACGCCTACACCGCCCGCTGCCTGGGCCGCTAGCCGGTACCGGCGGCGAGCAGCTCCACGCAGCAGGCGCCGGGCGGCCGGGTCAGTGCCGCCGTCGCGGTCGACGCGCCGAGCCCGCGCAGGAATCCGGCCAGGAACGCCTGGTTGACCGCGCAGACCAGGTCGGGCGCACGCGCCGCGAGCGGCTGGAACGGGCAGTTGCGCAGGAAGACCCGGGTGGGTTCGGCCCGCGCGGGCTCGAAGCCGTACCGCTCCAGGGTCTCGCTGGCCAGGGTGAGGGCGCGCTCCGCGCCGAGCCGACCAGGTCGCAGCCGGGCCCGTTCGGCCGAACCGAGCTCGTGCCCGCGCTGGTCCGCTACCCGCAGCGCGGCCTGCCGGGCGTCCTCGGCCTCGGTGACCGCGCCCACCAGGATGTCGGCCAGCACCGCGTGATCCCGCGGCGGGATGCTCACCTGCACGTCGACGTCGGCGGGCGCGTACACCTTCGACGCACGCCCGGCGCGCCGCAGCCCGGCCGGCCGGGCGAAGCCGGCCTCGAGCAGCCCCGCGTCGACCAGCTTGTCCAGGTGAAAGGCCGCCAGCTTGCGGGAGATCCCGACCGCGGCTGCCGCCTCGTCCCTGGTGACCGGGCCGTCGGCGCGGCGGATGAACTCGTACATCCGCCGCCGCAGGTCATCGGCCAGCACGGCGACGGCGGACAGGGCCTGGGGATCGGAGCTCACGCTATCCACAGTAACGCGTACAGCCATCGGCTGAAAATCTAGGAGATAACAGCCTGGCTGGGATCCTTGACGCCTCTCCATGATTTGACTAAAACTTATTAGTCAAATAAGAGGCGTCAAGCCGTCTCGGCCTGCAGGATCTCAGCCGCCGGGCGGCGGGCGCCGACGCGCGCCGGTACGGCCGCGAGCCCCGCGACGGCGGCCAGCGTCGCCAGCACCGCGGCCGCCAGCCACCAGGCGGGCGGCAGGGTGATCAGCCCGCCATGATCCGCGGCCGCGAACAGCCCGA
>DAIOWL010000266.1:0-8443 GCA_036758545.1 Streptosporangiaceae bacterium
CTGACCTTCGCGCCGGGACCTGGCATGCTGGTTACGTGAAGGAAGAGTCGCCACCCAGGAGCCGGTTCGGGCGCATGCTCCGGGCGGCCGAACGTCGTCATGTCCCGTTGCTGACCATCCTGGTCACGGTCGGCGTGGTGGCCGCCGTCTACCTGGCCGGCAAGCTGATCTACCGGCTCAAGGACATCCTGCTGCTGATCGTGGTGGCCGGGTTCATCGCGCTGCTGCTCAACCCGATCGTGATCCTGGTGCAGCGCCGTCTGTTCCCGCGCCGGGGCGCCGCCGTCGCGATCGTCACCCTCCTGGCCACGCTGGTGTTCATCGGCCTGGCCGTGGCGTTCGGCTACCCGCTGGTGAACGGGATCACCCACCTGGCCGACGCGCTGCCCGGCTACATCGCCAACGCGCAGCACGGCCGGGGCTGGATCGGCCACCTGGTGACCAGGTACCACATCCAGAACTGGGTGCAGCGGAACACGCCCAAGCTGGTGAGCTACGCCCAGTCGCTCAGCAAGCCGGCCCTGAGCATCGGCGCGGGTGCCTTCTCCCTGCTCATCGAGCTGCTGACGATCTTCTTCCTGGTCCTGCTGCTCCTGATCGAAGCCCCGAAGATGCGGGTCTGGATCCTGAGCCAGATGCGGCCGCAGCGAGCGGCCAAGGCCACCGAGGTAGCCGCCGAGGTGAACAGCGCCGTGGCAGGCTACATGCTCGGCAACCTGCTGACCTCGCTCATCGCCGGCATCATCGTCTTCGTGACGCTGATGGTCCTCGGCGTCCCCTACCCGCTGCTGTGGGGACTGTGGGTCGCGCTGGTGGACTTCCTCCCGATGATCGGCGGGGCGCTGGCCGGCATCCCCACGGCGCTGTTCGCCTTCACCCATTCCCTGACCGCGGGCATCGTGACCGCGATCGTCTTCATCGCCTACCAGCAGATCGAGAACCACATCCTGAACCCGGTCATCATGTCCAAGACGGTGAAGATCAGCCCGCTGCTCGTGCTGGTCGCGGTCCTGGTCGGCGCGTCGCTGGGCAGCCTGGTCGGCGGGCTGTTCGGCGGCTTCGTGGCCGCCCTGCTGGCCATCCCGCTCGCCGGGGCGCTGCAGGTCCTCGTCAGGGAGGCGTGGAATGCCACCGCCCCGCCCCGGGAACCCCCGGAACCGCCGCCCGGGCAGGCTGAGCTGGAAGATCCGGTGAACGCCCCGGGAGAACTCTTCCCAGTCCCGACCGATAAGGGGGAGCATGGCCCTGAGGCCGCCGCACCGTAAGCCGCAGAACGCGTCTTAGGAGGACCGGACATGGCAAGCAAGTCAGTCCTGGGCATCGTGCTCGCCGGGGGCGCCGGAACCCGCCTCAGCCCGCTGACGGCGGACCGGGCGAAACCGGCCGTCCCGTTCGGCGGCCTGTACCGGCTGATCGACTTCGCGCTGTCCAACCTGGCCAACGGCGGCATCCGCAAGATCTGCGTGCTCACCCAGTACAAGAGCCACAGCCTGGACCGGCACATCTCCACCACGTGGCGGATGAGCTCCCTGCTCGGCAACTACGTGACCCCGGTCCCGGCCCAGCAGCGTCTCGGCCCGCACTGGTACACCGGCTCGGCCGATGCCATCTTCCAGTCGATGAACCTGATCAACGACGAGCAGCCGGACATCGTGATCGTCTTCGGCGCCGACCACGTGTACCGGATGGACCCGATGCAGATGATCGACCACCACGTGCGGCACGGGGCGGGCGTGACCGTGGCGGCCATCCCGGTGCCGCGCAGCGAGGCGTCCGCCTTCGGCATCGTCAGCGTCGGGCCGGACGGCAGGACGATCGACGCGTTCCTGGAGAAGCCCGCCGACCCGCCGCCCATGCCGGGCAACGCGGACATGAGCTACTCGTCCATGGGCAACTACGTGTTCGACACCGACGTGCTGGTCGACGCGCTCCGCAAGGACGCCGACGACGACTCCAGCCGGCACGACATCGGCGGCAACATCATCCCGAACCTGGTGCGGAACGGCGGCGCGCAGGCGTACGACTTCAGCTTCAACGAGGTGCCCGGCGCCACCCCGCGCGACGCGGGCTACTGGCGCGACGTCGGCTCGCTCGAGTCTTACTTCGACGCCCACATGGACCTGTGCGCGGTGGAGCCGATCTTCAACCTGTACAACGACCAGTGGCCGATCCTGACGTACGTCCCGTCGCTGCCGCCGGCCAAGTTCGTGCACGAGGCGGGGGACCGGATCGGGCGGGCGATCGACAGCCTGGTCAGCCCCGGCGTGGTGATCTCCGGGGGCCTGGTCCGCCTGTCCGTGCTCTCGCCCGGGGTGCGGGTGAACAGCTGGGCCACCGTCGAGCGGTCGGTGCTGCTGCACAACACCAAGATCGGCCGGCACGCGCTGGTCCGGGACGCGATCATCGACAAGAACGTCACGGTACCGGAGGGGGCGCAGGTCGGCGTGGACAAGGACCACGACAGGGCGCGCGGCTTCGCGGTCTCGGCCGGCGGGATCACCGTGGTGGGCAAGGGCCAGGAGGTCGTACCGTGACGCAGGATCTCCGATCTTCGACCACGGGCAGGCTCCGTGTCGCGCTGCTGACCCGCGAGTACCCGCCCGAGGTGTACGGCGGCGCCGGCGTGCACGTCACGTACCTGGCCCGCGAGCTCGCGCCGCTGGTCGATCTCACCGTGCACTGCCAGGGGGCGGACCGCCCGGACGCGGTCGCGCACCGGCCCTGGGACTTGCTGGCCGACGCCAACCAGGCCCTGCAGGTGATCTCCGCCGATCTGTCCATGGCCGCCGCCGTCGGGCCGGGGATGAACAGCGCGCAGCTGCTCCACTCGCACACCTGGTACGCCAACCTGGCCGGCCACCTGGGCGCCATGCTCTACGACATCCCGCACGTGATGACGATGCACTCGCTGGAGGCCCTGCGTCCGTGGAAGGCGGAGCAGCTGGGCGGCGGGTACACGGTCTCCTCCTGGTGCGAGCGGGTGTCGGCGGCCTCGGCCGCCGCGGTGGTGGCCGTCTCGGACGGCATGCGCGCCGACATCATGGCCGCTTACCCCGAAATTTCCCCCGAACGTATCCGGGTGATACGCAACGGCATAGACACCACCGAGTACCATCCCGACCCGAACACCGACGTGCCCGAGCGCTACGGCATCGATCTGGCGCGCCCCTACGTCATATTCGTCGGCCGCATCACCCGGCAGAAGGGCGTGCCCGTCCTGCTTCGCGCGGCTTCCGGGCTGATCCCCGAGGCGCAGCTGGTGCTGCTGGCCGGGGCCGCGGACACCCAGGAGCAGCTGGCCGAGGTGACCGAGCTGGTCGACGGCCTGCGCGCCACCAGGTCTGGCGTGTTCTGGATCCCGGAGATGCTGCCCAAGCATGACGTCATCCAGCTCCTCACGCACGCCACGGTGTTCGCCATCCCGTCGGTCTACGAGCCGCTCGGCATCGTGAACCTGGAGGCCATGGCGTGCGGGACCGCGGTGGTCGGCTCCCGTACCGGCGGGATTCCCGAGGTGGTGGCCGACGGCGAGACGGGCCTGCTGGTGCCGGCGGGGGAGCCGGAGCGACTCGCGGCGGCACTGAACACGCTGCTGAGTGACCCCGACCGCGCCGCGGCGATGGGGCAGGCGGGCCGCAAGCGCGCGGTGGCGGAATTCGGCTGGACCGCCATTGCCGCCCAGACGGCCGACCTCTACGCCGAACTGGCTCACTAGGCCGCTGCCGGACGCCTCGCTAGGCCGCTGCCGGACGCACTGGATCCGGGGTTCCACGGCGTCAGAACGCGCTGGATCCGGGATTTCATGGCGAGCCGACCGGCCCGGGCGCCGGGACGAGGCGGACGCATGGCAGCATGTCGGCATGAAGGTGCTGAGGACGCCCGAGGAGCGTTTCGCGGATCTGCCTGACTTCGGTTACCGGCCCGGGTACGGCGACGTGGACGGGGTCCGGGTGGCCTACGTGGAGGCCGGTCCGGCCGACGGCGAGCCCGTCCTGCTGTTGCACGGGGAGCCAAGCTGGTCGTTCCTGTACCGCAAGGTCATGCCGGTGCTGGCTGGGGCGGGCCTGCGCGCCATCGCGGCGGACCTGGTGGGGTTCGGCCGCTCGGACAAGCCGGCCGAGGTCGGGGACCACAGCTTCGCGCGGCACGTGGAGTGGATCCGGGGACTCGCGTTCGACCATCTCGACCTGCGCGGGCTGACCATCGTGGGACAGGACTGGGGCGGCCTGATCGGGCTACGGCTAGTGGCGGAGAACCCCGGCCGGTTCGCCCGGGTGGTGGCGGCCAACACCGGGCTGCCCACCGGTGACGTGCCGATGCCCGACGTCTGGCACCGGTTCCGTGAGGTCGTTCGCACGGCGCCTGCACTGAGCGTGTCCCGGCTGGTGCAGTCCGGGTGCCGGACCACGCTGTCGCCGGAGGTGCTGGCCGCCTACGAGGCGCCGTTCCCCGACCCTTCCTACGCCGCCGCGGTCCGCGCGATGCCGGAACTGATCCCCACGACACCCGATGACCCCGCCTCCGAGGCCAACCGGGCCGCCTGGCGGCAGCTGGCGGCCTGGGACAAGCCGTTCCTGGTGGCGTTCAGCGACCGCGATCCGATCACCGGCGCGATGGCGCCCGTCCTGAAGGACACGGTGCCCGGCGCGGACGGCCTGGAGCATCCGGTGATCGAGGGAGCAGGCCACTTCCTGCAGGAAGACGCGGGGGAACGACTCGGCACCGTGATCGCCGAGTTCGTGCGCGCGCATCCGGCGTGACCGCGTTCGGCCGGGTCGCGCTGGACGGTGAGGAGGTGCCGGCCCCCAGCAACGGCGACGACTGGAGGCTGGCGTGGCATCCGCCGCCCGCCGCACCGTCCGGCCAGCCGCACGGGGCCAATGCCTTCTGCGTCACGGCTGACGGTGACGTGGTCCTGATCAGCTCCGACGGAGCCCGGTGGGGGTGGCCGGGCGGCCGTCCCGAGCCCGGCGAGTCGTGGCAGCAGACGCTCGAGCGGGAGATCATGGAGGAGGCGTGCGCCAGGGTGACCGGTGCGCGGCTGCTCGGCTTCGTCAGGGGACGGTGCGCTGACGGCCGCGAGAAGGGGCTCGTCCTGGTCCGGTCGATCTGGCGCGCCGACGTAGCGTTGCTGCCCTGGCGGCCGGAACACGAGATCCCGTTCCGCCGTACGGTGCCAGCGTCCGAGCTGGCCAGGCACCTGTGGACCGAACCGGGTGCCGAGCCGATCTTCGCCAGGGCCGCGCGCGAGGCGGGGCTCACGTTACCCAACTGAGGAGGCCAACGATGACCCAGGACGAGGCGGACGTCGTCACCAAGCTCAGCCCGCACCCGGTGGCTGACACCGTGTCGAAACTCACCGGCATGCTCAGCGCCAAGAGCATCAGGCTCTTCGCCGTGATCGATCAGAGCGCCGAGGCGCGCCAGGCCGGCCTCTCGCTCCGCGAGACCACGCTGGTGATCTTCGGCAACCCGGCGGCGGGCACGCCGGTGATGGCGGCGGCGCCGCTGGCCGCCCTGGACCTGCCGCTCAAGGTGGTGGTGTGGGACGACGACGGACAGACCAAGGTGTCGTACTACTCACCGGACGCGCTCGCCGCCCGTCATCACCTCGGCGCCGGCCTGGCCGGGAACCTGGCCGCCGTCAACGTCCTCACCGACGCGCTCATCGCTCCTTAGCCGGCCGGGCCTCCTAGTGCGCGGGGCCGGTGCCCACGTAGAGGTCCACGACGCCCGAGACGTAGCGGCCCCCCGTGGACATCGCCGTCGGTAACCAGCCTGGGCTGGGCCAACGCGACGCCGTCCTCGTTCAGCGACAGCTGCAGCGGTCGTCCGCCCACCAGCTGCTCGGCCGGGGTGACCGTGGCCACGTAATTGTCGAGGCCCACGGCCGCGACCCAGGTGTTGAGCGTCGGCCAGATCCGCGCGGCCTGGATCCCGCGCTGGCGTACGCGGGTCCGCCGGCCAGGCCTGCCAACGCGGCCGCCAGGGCCGCCGCCAGCACGACCGGAGTCCACCTTCGCACCACTGTTACCTCCGTCATGACGCAAATCGGCTCATACGCATCCTTAGCTTGTCATGCGCAAGCGTCAATTGCGCGGAACCCCGGAACGGCGGTCATCAAACCGATGGCTAGCGGCTGGGCACCTTACGGGCTGAGAATCAGCTAGAGAAGCCACCACCAGGGAGGGACACGATGAGCAGCAGCACTGGCGGCGGCCAGTCGCGCAGCCTGATCCTGACCGCGATGATCTTCGCGGTCGCGATGACCTTTATCGACCAGACGATCGTCTCGATCGCCGCGCCCACGATCCAGCATGACCTCGGCCTGTCCTCCAGCGGCATGCAATGGGCGATCAACGCCTACCTGCTGACGCTGGCCGCCTTCTTCGCCTTCGGCGGCCGCCTGGCCGACACGCGCGGGCATCGCAAGATGGTGGTGCTCGGGGTGATCATCTTCGCGGGCGCGTCGGCGTTGTGCGGCGCCACGCCGCGCGGCAGCGCCGCGGAGGCGTGGCTGGTGGCGTTCCGCGCGCTGCAGGGCCTCGGCGGGGCGATCATGTTTCCGGCCGCCATCGCCATCGTGGTCGTTACCTTCGACCTGCGCTCGCGTGGCCGGGCCCTGGCGCTGTTCTTCGGCATAGCCGGAGGGCTGACCGCCATCGGCCCGATCGCCGGCGGGTACCTGATCGAGTGGACCTGGCGGGCGATTTTCTGGATCAACATACCGGTGGCCCTGATCGCGCTGGCTCTGATCGCCATCTCCAAGCCGCCGAACGAGGCCCGGCCAGCCCCGATGGACTACCGGGGCCTGGCGTTGATCATCGCCGGGGTCGGGCTGAGCGTCTTCGGGTTCCAGCAGTCGGCCCTGTGGGGCTGGGGCAACCCGGCCATCGAGATAAGCATCGCGGCGGGCGTGGTCTTGCTGGTCGTGTTCTTCTTCGTCGAGCGCCGGACCGAAGCACCGCTGATCAACGTGCGCATCTTCGAGAACCGGACGTTCCTGGTCGAGAACATCATCCTCGGGATCGCGATGATGGCGTTCATCCCGGTGTTCTTCTTCGCCGCCATCTACGGGCAGATCGCGCTGGCCGAGAAGGCCACCGAGTCCAGCCTGCTCATCTTGTACTTCTTCATCGGCTTCGTGATATGCGCGCAGATCGGCGGCCGGATGCTGGACCGGATCGGAGCCAAGCGGCCGGTGGTGCTCGGCTGCGCGCTGGCCGCCGTCGGCTTCGGGCTATGGGCCGGGAAGGTGACCGACCTGCACGCCAGCGCGCAGATCATCTACATCGTCATAGCCGGGGCGGGCATGGGCCTGATGCTCGGCCAGGCCAACACCGACGCGATCAACCGGGCCTCCAGGTACTCCTACGGCGAGGCCACCGGCATCACCCAGACCGTCCGCAACTACGGCGCCAGCCTGGGGTTCGCCATCCTCGGCACGATCCTGATCACCGTGTTCCGGTCCAGGATCACCTCCTCGCTCACCGCGCAGGGCCTCCCGGGCCCGGCCGCCTCGGCGCAAGCCGCCAAGATCGCCCAGCTGCAGGGCGGGAGCGGCAACATCGCCAGCATCCCGCTGTTCATTCGCGCCGACTTCGCCGCTGCCACCCGCGACGTGCTGTACGGGATGTGCGTGATCATGGCCGTCGCCGGGCTCGTGGCCCTGCGCGGCCTCAAGCGGGGCCTCCAGCAAGACGACGGGGAGGGCGTCGGCCAGTTCGCCGGCGAGGACCCGGACGCTGACCTGTACCCGTCCCCGCGCTAGGCCCGTGACCAGGCGCGCGGCCGGGTTACGCTACCGTTCGAGCTGGCCGGGAGCCATGTTGGCCCCGCTGATCACGACGGCCACCCGTTCCCCGGGCGCGGGCTTGTAGGCGCCGGTGAGCAGGGCCGCGATCCCCACCGAGGCGGCCGGTTCGGCGGCGATCCTGGCCGCCTGCCACAGCGCCCGCTGGGCCGCCAGGATCGCGGCGTCGCCGACCAGCACGACGTCCTCGACGTGGGCCTGCGTGATCGGGAACACCAGCTCACCCACCCGCCGCGGGGCCAGGGCGTCGGCGGCCACGCCTTCGGCCGGCGCGTCGGCGGGCCTGCCCTCGGCCCGGGCGCGGGTCAGGGTCGGGGCACCCTCCGGCTCGACCCCGATCACCCGGGTTCTGGGGTCGGAGCCGGCGAACCAGGCCGCGATACCGCCGATCAGCCCGCCGCCGCCGACCGGGACGAGGACGGTGTCCAGCTGATCCGCCTGCCCGGCCAGCTCTAGCCCAAGGGTGCCCTGGCCGAGCAGGGTCTCCCGCTGGTCGAAGGCGTGCACGCTCATCGCGCCTGAGCTCTGCACCCAGGCCTGCGCGGCGGCCAGCGCGTCGGCGTACCTGTCGCCGGTCACCACGAGCTCCGCGCCGAGCTGCCGGATCCGCTCCATCTTGGCCGGGGCCGA
>DAIOWL010000267.1:0-8435 GCA_036758545.1 Streptosporangiaceae bacterium
AGCCCGGCGGTGATCGCCTCGGGGGTGTACAGCACGTCCGGGCTCGTCGGGCCGCCCACGCCCTCGGTCAGGTTGGTCAGGTCGTGTCCCACGACCAGCAGCGTGCCGCCCGGGACCAGCGCCGCCGCGGCCCCGGCCAGCACCCGGCCGCGCAGGTCCGCGCCCACCTGGAGGTAGGCGATGAGCACGAGGTCGAAGGCCGCGCGGGCAGGCTCGTATTCGCCCAGATCGGCGACTACCCAGTCCACCTGGCCGTCCGGAACGCCGCGGGCGGCACTCAGCTTGCGCCCCTTTTCCAGGCCCACCGTGGAGAAGTCCACCGCCGTCACCGACCAGCCGCGTTCGGCCAGCCAGACCGAGTTGCGGCCCTCCCCGGCGGCCAGGTCGAGCGCCCGGCCGGGCGGCAATTCGCTTAGTTGCTCCGCCACGAACTGGTTCGGGTGCATCGACCACTCGAACTCCGCGCCGGAGTACCGGTCATCCCACTGCTGCCTGTCCACCCGGCCACTGTAAATCAGTCGGCTGCGCCCTGCAGTTCGGGCGGCTTCGCCGCGGGGCACGCTCAGGCGGCTCCGCCGCGGCGGGTTAGCACCTGACGCAGCCGGACCCGGGAGCCGGTGCGCAGGATGGACCGCCCGTAGATGGTCGCCGCGGTGCGCGCCATCCACACCGTGCCCGCCGCCACCAGGACGGCGGAGACCGCCGCCTGCCAGGCGGGTACGTCGCCCGCGGCGTATAGCACCGGCATGGCGATCGGTGCTGTCGGCGGCAGGAAGCCGAGCACCCGGTAGAAGATGTTGGCGCCGTCCGCGTAGATCACCGTGTACGACAGTGCGTACGCGATGATCAGCGGGACCTGCACCGGCAAGATCACCGCGCCCACGTCGGACTGCCTGCTGACCAGGGACCCGGCCGCGGCGTACGCGGTGCAATAAAAGGCGTAGCCGAGGATGAGGAACACCGCGCCGGTGATCACGATCCCGGGCGCCGCGCCGTGCACGAGGCTCGAGCCGACCGCGGCCCCGATGCCGAGGAAGGCGGCCACCATCAGGGCGGCCTGGGCCAGGGCCAGGGTCCCGATGCCGGTCACCTTCCCGACTAGAAGCTGGAGGGGCCGAACGGACGCGAGGATCACCTCCACGATCCGGTTCTGCTTCTCCTCGCCGACGCCCATCGCGATCTGCGAGCCGTACGCGCTGATCAGAACCCACACCAGCACCACGGTGAACAACCCGGTCAGTCGGCGTGACAGGCTGGCCGACGGCGGCGTCAGGCCGCGGACAGGCAGGGTGACCCCGCGGTCGGCGGCGCCGGGCGGCAGCTGGCCGACCAGCTTGCTCAGCCCGGCGACGTCGGCGATCGCGGACGCCAGCCCCCCGCCGGATCCGCTCGAGTCCGCCACCGAGACCTGCTTGACCACCACTTCGCTGTCGTTCGCCAGCACCACGTCCAGCTGTCCCGAGCGCAGGGCGGCCTCGGCCGAGGCCAGGCTGGGCTGGGGCACGACCGTGACGCCGGTACCGGTAAGACGCCCCGCTTCCCGCACGATCTCGGTCATCGCGGCCAGCTGGCCGCCCACGACGCCCACCCGCTGCGGCTTGGCGTTGTGCGCCAGGATGGCCGGGATCGCCACTCCGGCCACGACCACAAGAAGCAGCACGATCGTGCTGATCAGGAAGGCCCGGGACCGGCCCCGCTGCCGGATCTCCCGCTCCGCCACGATCGCGGTCAGCCGGATCCACCTGGAACTCATGCGTCCTCGCCGGTGACGTCGCGGAACACCTCGGACAGGCGCCGGGTGGCGAAGCTGAAGTGATCGACCGGGCCAGCCGCGCGCGCCGTGTCGAGCACCTTCTGGGCGTCGGCGTCCGGCGCCAGCACCAGGAGCACCATGCCCGCATCCACCCGCTCGACCGAGGCGATCCCGGGATCCAGCTGCCGGGCCCAGTCGCCCCCCGGGTCGGTGGCCACCCGGACGGCCAGCCGCAGCCGGTCACCGCGCTCCAGGGCCGACACGGCGCCCTGGGCGACGACCCGGCCGCGGTGGATGATCGCCACCGACTCGCAGATGTGCTCCACCAGGTCGAGCTGGTGGCTGGAGAATACGACGGTGACCCCGGCCCGGGCCCGTTCGGCCAGGATCTCGGTCATATCGTCGACGCCGCCCGGGTCCAGGCCGGCGAAGGGCTCGTCGAGGACGAGCAGTTCCGGGTCGTGCATCAGCGCAGCGGCCAGCTGCACCCGCTGCTGGTTGCCGTGCGAGAGCGCCTCCAGCTTGGCCGACTCGCGGCCGGCCAGGCCCAGCCGTCCGATCCAGTGCCGCGCGGCTTCGCGCGCCGAGGCCGCCGTCATCTCGTGCAGCCGGCCCAGGTACTCCAGCTGCTCCAGGATCTGCATGCTCGGGTAGAGGCCGCGTTCCTCCGGCATGTAGCCGAACCGGTGCCTGGCATCCTCGGTCACCGGCTGGCCCTGCCAGCGCACCTGGCCGGCCTCCAGCGCCACCACGCCGAAGATCGCGCGCATCGTGGTGGTCTTGCCGGCCCCGTTCGGCCCCAGGAAGCCGAAGACCTCGCCGGGCGGGACGCTGAAGGTCAGGCCGTCCAGCGCGACCACGGACCCGAACCGGCGGCTCAGCCCGATCAGCTCGAGAGACACCTCGCGCCCGGCCCCATCGGGATCGGCCGTCACGGGCGTAACAGTCACCGTGCCACCATAGCGGCGGCCGGCACGCGCGCCGCGGCGCCAGACCGGCGGAGCCGCTCGATGGCGAGGTCAGCGAACGCCGGGTCGGTTTCCGCGGCACAGGCACGACGGCCCAGGGCAACCGCGGCGACCGAGGCCGAGCACAGCCCGCCGAACGGCTCCCACACCACGTCACCAGGTTCGGTCACCGCCATGATCAGGCGCTCCATGAACTCGAGCGGCTTCTGGTTCAGGTGCGCCGAACTGGCCGCCGTCGGGTTGTGCACCCGCGGCGCGGCGCGGCGGCCGGTGCCCTTCAGCCGCTCCTCGCCGTGCAGCGGCCGGCGCGACCAGACGTTGGTCACCCCGTGCGCGTGCCGCCAGGTGTACCGCAGGGCGTCCCACTCAGCCGCGGTGACCGGGCGCTCGCCGTCCAGCGAATAGTACGGCCAGCCGGTCGGCAGGCCGTGCGCGTTGGCGTACACGGCGAGCCGTTCGGCCATCTCCCCGGGCGGCCAGTACCACAGCCAGTCCTTGGTCAGGTACTTGCGGGTGGCCGCGTTCTTCACCCCGCAGGCTTCGTTCGCCCGCTGCAGCGACAGCCCGGACCTGGCCCACTCGTGCCGGACCCACTGCTTGGGCGGCATCGGCCCGTCCGGCCCGGTCACGGTGAAGCTCCGCTGGTAGAACGCGCACACCTCGGTCACGACCGGAAACTGCCTGATGGTCCGGCCGTTGACGTTACCCGCGATGTGGGCCAGGCCCTTGTCCCAGACGATGAGCTGGACGTACTCCCAGCCGAACTCGGCGAGCACCGGGTGCACGCTGGCCCAGCCGAGCTCGGTATTCCAGAACCACAGCGTGGTGGCTGGACCCGCCGCCGCCGCCCAGGCCGCGATGTGCGGGCGGTACCAGCGCGGGAGGGCCTCGGGCCCGATCGTGTCGCCGTGGAATCCGCGCACCCCGTAGGCGCCGTCGCTGACGATCGTCGCGGGGGTCGGCCAGTCCCGGTAAGCGTTGACCGCATCGCCACGGAACAGGTCAAACCCACTCATGGGCTAGCACTCTATGACGTTGACGGCGAGGCCGCCACGCGAGGTCTCCTTGTACTTGTCGTGCATGTCGCGCCCGGTGGCACGCATGGTGGCGATGGCCTTGTCGAGCGAGACGAAGTGACTCCCGTCGCCGCGCAGGGCCAGGCGGGCCGCGTGGATCGCGGTGACGGAGGCGACCGTGTTCCGCTCGATGCACGGCACCTGGACCAGGCCGCCGATCGGGTCGCAGGTCAGCCCCAGGTTGTGCTCGATGCCGATCTCGGCGGCGTTCTCCACCTGCTCCGGCGTGCCGCCGAGCACTTCGGCCAGCGCCCCGGCCGCCATCGAGCAGGCCGACCCGACCTCGCCCTGGCAGCCGACCTCGGCGCCGGAGATGGACGCGTTCTCCTTGAACAGGGTGCCGATGGCCGCCGCGGTCAGCAGGAAGCGCGCCACGCCGTCCGCGGACGCGCCGGGCACGAACCGGTCGTAGTAGTGCAGCACGGCCGGGATGATGCCGGCCGCGCCGTTGGTCGGCGCGGTGACGACGCGGCCGCCGGCCGCGTTCTCCTCGTTGACCGCGAGCGCGTACAGCGTCACCCAGTCCATCGCCCGCAGCGGGTCGCCGCCGTCCCGCTCGCAGGTGAGCTGCCGGTACAGCCGCGGCGCCCGGCGCGGCACCTTCAGCCCGCCGGGCAGCATCCCGTCGGTGGCGCAGCCGCGCTCCACGCAGGCCCGCATGACCTGCCACAGGTCATCGAGGTCGGCCCGGACCTGGCCGGCCGTCCGGCCGAGCGCCTGCTCGTTGGCCAGCACGATGCCGGAGATCGGCAGCCCGCTGGCCCGGGCGCGGGCGAGCAGTTCCTCGCCGGTGGTGAACGGGTAGGGCAGATCGGGATCTCCGGGGCCGGGTGGCTGGCCGTCCGATCCGGCGGCGGCCTGGTCCTCGTCGGCCACGAAGCCGCCGCCAACCGAGTAGTAGGCCCGCTCGCGCAGGCTCGCGCCGTCGTCGCCGTAGGCGGTGAAGCGCATGCCGTTCGGGTGGTAGCCGAGCTTCTTCCTGCGGTTGAACTCCAGGTTCTTGCCGAGGGTGAAGGGGATCTCGTGCTCGCCGAGCAGCCGCAGCGTCCCGCTTTGCTTGATCGCTTCGAGGCGGCCAGGCACGGCGTCCACGTCGACGGTGGCCGGCTGCTCGCCCTCGAGCCCGAGCAGCACCGCCTTGTCGCTGCCATGCCCCGGGCCGGTCAGGCCGAGCGAGCCGTACAGGGCCACCCGCACGGTCGCCACCTGCGGCATCAGGCCGTCCTCGGCCAGGCCCCTGGCGAACATCCCGGCCGCCTTCATCGGCCCGACCGTGTGCGAGCTCGACGGGCCGATGCCGACCTTGAACAGGTCGAAGACGCTGATAGCCATATGGCAGTACTCCGAAAAACGCCGTTGTCAGTGAAAGACTACGGTCCGGTCGCCGCTGAGCACGACCCGGTGCTCCGCGTGCCAGGTCACCGCCCGGGCCAGGACCTGTGCCTCGACGTCACGGCCGGCCTCGGCCAGGCGCTCCGGGGAGAGCGTGTGGTCCACCCGGATCACGTCCTGCTCGATGATCGGGCCCTCGTCCAGGTCCGGGGTCACGTAGTGGGCGGTGGCGCCGACCAGCTTGACGCCGCGCGCGTGGGCCTGATGGTAGGGCCTGGCGCCCTTGAAGCTCGGCAGGAAGGAGTGGTGGATGTTGATCATCCGGCCCTCTACCCGCTTGCACACCTCGCCGGACAGGATCTGCATGTAGCGGGCCAGCACGATCAGGTCCGCGCCGGTGTCGTCGATCACCTCGAGCAGCTGGCTCTCGGCCGCCGCCCTGGTCGGCGGGGTGACCGGAATGTGGCGGAACGGGATCCGGTAGGAAGCGGCCAGCTCGGCGAAGTCGGCGTGGTTGGACACCACGCCGACCACCTCCACCGGCAGCGAGCCGGTCTTCCAGCGGAACAGCAGGTCGTTCAGGCAGTGGCCGAGCCGGGAGACCATGATCAGGGTGCGGATCCGGGCGGTCTGGTCGTGCAGCTGCCAGGTCATGCGGTACGCCTCGGCGACCCAGGAGAAGCCGCGCTCCAGCCCGGCCAGCCCGGCACCACCCGGCGGGACGCAGAAGTGCACCCGCATGAAGAACCGGCCGGCGGGACGCCCCATCGTCTCCGGGTGGCCGTACTGCTGGCTGGCCATGATGTTGGCCGAATGCTGGACGAGGAAGCTGGACACCGCGTAGACGATCCCCGGCTTGTCCGGGCAGGACAGCGTGAGCACGTACTCCCGGCCCCGCGCAGCGCTCATAACCACCTCAGGTATTGCGTATAGCGCAACTTATTTCTTTATACGCAACAATGGTGCATCATGCGATCGCCACCGGTCAAACGAGCGCGGTTCGCAATGGGGTCCGGGGCCCACGGCTGAACGTCATGAAACCCCGGATCCAGTGCGTTCGGACGCAGTGAAAGCCCGATTCCAGTGCATCAGGCAGTGGGTCGAGCTCGACCAGCCCAACAGGTATCGTTGCGTTATGAGCAACAGCGGGGCGGGAGGGGCGGGGGCGGTTCAGTCGGTGGACCGGGCGGCCGCGATCCTGGAGATCCTGGCCCGGGACGGGGAGGCCGGGGTCACCGAGGTGGCGCGGGAGCTCGGCGTGCACAAGTCGACCGCGTCCCGGCTGCTGGCTGCGCTGGACCGGCGTGAGCTGGTGACCCAGGACGCGGCGCGCGGGAAGTTCCAGCTCGGGGTGGGCATCGTGCGGCTGGCCGGGGCGGCCAGCGCCCGGCTCGATGTGGTGCAGGAGAGCCGGCCGGTCTGCCGGGCGCTCGCCCAGCAGCTGGGCGAGACCGTCAACCTGGCCATCCTGTCCGGCCGGGACGCGCTCTACCTGGACCAGGCGGTCGGCCCGGCGGCGCTCTCCCCGCACAACTGGGCCGGGCGGCGCATTCCGCTGCACGCGACCTCGGACGGCAAGGTCCTGCTGGCCTACCTGCCCGAGGCCGAGCTCGCGGCCTGCCTGACGCCGCCGCTGGCCCGGTTCACCGAACGCACCGTCACCGCCGCGGCCGAGTTCCCGGCCCTGCTGGCCGAGGTGCGGTCGCGCGGCTTCGCCACCGCGGTGGACGAACTCGAGGCCGGGCTGACCGCCATCGCGGCCCCGGTCCGGAACGCCGAGGGCACGGTGATCGCCTCGGTCAGCGCCTCGGGCCCGAGTTTCCGCATCCCGGCCACCCGCATCCCCGCGCTGGCCGCCGCGGTCCGCCAGGCCGCGGACGAGGTCTCGGGGCGGCTCGGCTGGATCGCTCGCTAGCCGTACGGCGACGAGATGGCAGACGGCGGCGCCTCCGCGGTCGCGGCCTGACAGGCGAGAATCTCGCGCAGCTCGCCGGTGGCGCTGTCCGGGTACCGGTCCAAGGTGGCTTCGAGGTCGCAGCGCTGGTCCGGGGTGGAGTACGCGGCCAGCTCGCGCTGCAGCACGCGGCGGCGGGTGCGGGCCTCCTCCGGCCAGGTCTGCGTGAATGCGGCCGCCACCATGAGCATCATGCCGGGGAGCATCACCACGCTGAACGGGCCGCTGCGCAGGATCACGCCCGCCACGGTGAGTACCACGCCGGCCAGCAGCAGCCGCCAGCGCGGCAGGACGACGGCGGCCACCCGGAGCAGGCCGATGACCGCGAGCAGGCCACCGGTGCGGAAGCACCAGCGGATCCGCGCGGCGCGGGGGGCCCGGGTAAATCCCAGCGCTCCGGGGTGTCCGGGTGACGAACTCCACACCACGATCTGCCGATACCGTCGCAGGCCCATCGCAAGCCTCCTGCATTCCGGCGCTGCCGCGCGTAGCGTCCATCGTACGCTCCCGGGCCGCGGGCGGCCTAGGAGCTAGTCGCCGAGTTCGCGGCGGCGGCGGGTCACGAAGTCGTCCAGCTCGGCGCGGATGGCGTCGTCCAGCGGCGGCGCCTCGAACGATTCCAGCTTCTTGCGCCAGATCTCGCCGGCCCGGGCGGCGGTGTCCTTGGCGCCCTGCTTGAGCCAGCGCTCGAAGTTCGAGGTGGAGGAGAGCCACGGGCGCTGGAAGCAGTCGCGGAACCGTTCCATCGTGTGCTCCGCGCCGAGGAAGTGACCGCCGTGGCCGATCTCGGTGTGCGCGCCGAACGCCAGCGATTCCTCGGTGATCTCCAGCGGGGTGAACTCGACCCGCAGCTCGCGCAGTAGCTCGATGTCGATGATGAACTTCTCGTAGCAGCTGACCAGGCCGCCTTCCAGCCAGCCGGCCGCGTGCATGACGAAGTTGGTGCCGGCCAGGAAGGTCGGCAGCAGCGTCATCAGCGCCTCGTACGCGGACTGCGCGTCGGGCGTCTGCGACGAGTTCAGGCCGCCGCCGGTGCGGAACGGCAGGCCGTAGTGCCGGGCCAGCTGGCCGGTGCAGAGCAGGCCGATGGCCGACTCCGGGGTGCCGAACGACGGCGACCCGGACTGCATGTCGATGTTGGACAGGAACGAGCCGAAGATCACCGGGCAGCCCGGCCGGATCAGCTGGGCCAGCGCGATGCCGCTCAGCGCCTCGGCCAGCTGCTGGGCCAGCGCGGCCGGGATCGTCACCGGCGACATCGCGCCCATGAGCAGGAACGGGGTCAGCACCACGGGCTGGCCAGCGGCACAGTACTCGAACTGGGCGTCCAGCATCCGGTCGTCCCAGCGCAG
>DAIOWL010000268.1:0-2836 GCA_036758545.1 Streptosporangiaceae bacterium
CCGCCCTGGCCTACGCCAACATGGTCGGCGGGCAGGACGAGCTGATCTTCGACGGAGACTCGATCCTGGTCGCCGCCGACGGCGCGCTGCTGGCCCGCGGGCCGCAGTTCGAGGAGGCGCTGGTCGTCGCCGACCTGGACCTGCCGGCCGCGCCCGAGCCGCCCGCCGCGGACCAGCCGGTGGACGCGGGCGACGGCACCGAGATCACGATCAAGCGGGTGACGCTGCCGCTGTCAGGGCCGGCCGCCGCCACCGAGGTGGCCGCCGAGGTGGCCGCCGAGGTCGAGGCCGAGCGGGCGGAGGGTGTTGAAGCGTCCGGGCCGTTCTGGCCGCGGCTGTCCGATCCGGCCGAGGTGTACGGCGCGCTGGTCCTCGGGGTCCGGGACTACGTGCGCAAGAACGGTTTCCGGTCGGTGATCCTGGCGCTGTCCGGCGGGATCGACTCGGCGCTGACCGCGACGATCGCGGCCGACGCGATCGGGCCGGACCGGGTCAACGTGGTGCTGATGCCGAGCCGGTACTCCTCGGAGGGTTCGGTGACCGATGCCGAGGACCTGGTGCGGCGGCAGGGTCTGCACGCGATGACGATCCCGATCGCGTCCATGGTGGACGCGTTCAGCGACGCGCTCACCCCGCACGGATTCCCTGAGAAGGGGCTTCCTCCGGAGAACCTGCAGGCCCGGGTGCGCGGGGTGGTACTGATGGGGCTGTCCAACGCGGCCGGGCACCTGGTGCTCACCACCGGCAACAAGAGCGAGCTCGCGACCGGGTACTCGACGCTGTACGGGGACTCCGCGGGCGGGTTCGGGCCGATCAAGGACGTGCCCAAGACGCTGGTCTGGGGACTGTCCCGATGGCGCAACGAGGAGGCGGCGCGGGTCGGGGCCACTCCCCCGATCCCGGAGAACTCGATCACCAAGCCGCCGAGCGCCGAGCTCGCGCCCGGGCAGATGGACACCGACTCGCTGCCGCCCTATGAGGTGCTGGACGCGCTGCTCGACGACTATGTCGAGAACGACATGGGCACGGCCGAGCTGATCGAGGCCGGGCACGATCCGGATCTGGTCGAGCGGGTGGTCCGGCTGGTCGACACGGCCGAGTACAAGCGGCGGCAGTACCCGCCGGGGCCGAAGATCAGCCAGAAGAACTTCGGCCGGGACCGGCGGCTGCCGATCACCAACCGCTGGCGCGAGCCGCGTCCGTCGTAGCGGTTCTCTTCATGATCATGAAGGGTTTACAACTCTATACAGTAGTAAAGTCTTCGTGATCATGTTCGATTTGCGCCAGGGAGGCCCCGTGGTCACGCTCGCTGCCATCTTTCCGCCCACGCAACCGCCGGAGCGGATCGTCGCGGTCGCGGCCGCCGCCGACGCGGCCGGGCTGGCGGAACTGTGGGTGTGGGAGGACTGCTTCTCCGAAAGCGGTATCGCGACCGCGACCGCGATGCTGGCCGCGACCAGCCGGGTCACGGTGGGGATCGGGCTGCTCCCGGTGCCGCTGCGCAACGTGGCGCTGACCGCGATGGAACTCGCCACGGTCAGCCGGCTGTTCCCCGGGCGGCTGGTCGCCGGCGTCGGGCACGGCGTGCTGGACTGGATGGGCCAGGCCGGCGCCAGGGCGGAATCCCCGATGACGCTGCTGCGCGAGTACTCCGCCGCGCTGTACGCCTTGCTGCACGGGGAGACGGTGACCACCCGCGGCCGTTACGTCAACCTGGACGCCGTCGCCCTGGACTGGCCGCCGGCCGCGGTGCCGCCGCTGCTCGTCGGCGGGATCCGGCCACGGACCGTGTCGCTGGCCGGAGAACTCGCCGACGGGGTGATCATCCCGGGCGGCGTCAGCCCGGAAGAGGTCCGGGCGTCGGTCGGCCACCTGCGCAGCCAGCGCGGCGCGGGACGCGGCCCGGCCGAGGTGGTCGTCTTCATCAGCGCCCCGCAGGACAGCCCCGCGCCGGACCTCGCCGCCGTGGTCCGCGACTACGCCGCGGCCGGGGCGACCTGCGTGGCGGTCAACGCGGACGAGGATGACGCCGACATCGAGCGCTTTGCCGGGTTCCTCGCCCGCGAGGTCGGCCCGCTGGTGTCAGCGGGCGGCTAGGCCGAGGAGCAGCTCGTCCACGATGCGGGCGGCGAAGTCGCCGTTCAGCGAGCCGTCCGCGGCCTTCTCCTTGGCCAGGACGGTGCCGGTCAGCGCGAGCAGCGCGATCTCGACGTCGGTGTCGGCCCGCAGGTCGCCGGCCGCGATGCCGCGGCGGATGACTTCTCGCATGGCGTCGTGCCGGGGCCCGACCACCGTCTCCTTGTACCGCTGCATCAGCCGCGGGTACTTCTGGCCCTCGCCGAGCAGCAGCGCGTAGCGGCGTGCCTTCCTCGGGTCGGCGCGGTCCTCGCACATCACCGTCATCTGCGCCACCAGGTCGTCCCTGACGTTGCCGACGGGCTCGGGGAACGGCGACTTCATCGAGCCGAGCGCGGCGAGCAGCAGCTCCTCCTTGTTCGGCCAGCGGCGGTAGATAGTCGCCTTGCCGACCCCGGCGCGGGCCGCCACGGCCTCGACGCAGACGCCCTCGAATCCCTGCTCGGCGAACAGGTCGAGGGTGGCCTCGATGATCGCCTGTTCGGCCTGCTCGCTGCGCGGCCGGCCGGGCCGGCGGGTGGTTCCCGCCGATTCAAGGGTCCCGGCCCCTGCCTCAGCGCCAGGCCCCTGATCCAGGATCACGGGCTGCATGGGGGGTCACCCCTCTCGCGGTGAGCTCTCGAGCATGTGCTGCTCTTCCAGTATGGCAAGCTCGGCCTCGTAGGAGGGGTCGGCGCTGGCCAGCGCCGGCTCCGCGGCC
>DAIOWL010000268.1:2936-8371 GCA_036758545.1 Streptosporangiaceae bacterium
GGCCAGCGCCGGCTCCGCGGCCTTCGCCGGCTTGCCCGGCATCCAGCGCAGCACCACGAACCCGCCCGCGAGCGCGAGCACCGCCGCGATCAGCGTGGTGATCCGCATCGAGCTCACGAACGCGTCGTTGGCCGGCCCGAGCAGCGACCGCCCGGACGTGCCGAGCTGCTGCGCGACCGCCTGGGTGGCGGTGATCGAGGACGACGCCGCGCTCCGGGCCGCGGCCGGCAGGGCGGTCAGCGACGGGCTGAGCGCGTTCCGGTAGAACTCGGCCAGGATCGAGCCGAGGATGGCGACGCTGAGCGCGACCGCGACCTGGCGGGCGGTGTTGGTCAGCGCCGACCCGGCGCCGGCCCGCTCGCGCGGCAGCACGTCCATCACCGCGGCGGTCGCGGCCGGCATGCTCACGCCGATCGCCGCGCCCTGGATGCCGAACAGCACCCCGAGCAGCCAGATCGGACTCGCAGTACCGAGGGTGGCGTAACCCGCGATCGCGGCGGCCATGACGAACATGCCGGTCGCGCCGACCGCCTTGGCCCCGTACCGCTGGACCATGCGGGCGCTGCGCGGCGACATCAGCAGCTGCCCGGCCGCGAACGGCACGGTCAGCAGGCCCGCCGCCAGCGGGGTGTAGCCCCGGACGTTCTGCAGGTAGAAGCTGGTGAAGAAGAAGACCCCGCCCATGCCGAAGAACACCAGGCCGAGCGATCCGATCGAGGCGGAGAGCCGCCGGTCACGGAACAGCCGCACGTCGAGCGACGGATGCTGGATCCGCGCCTCGTACCAGGCGAAGATGGCCAGGACGGCCAGGCCGCCGACGATCGGGCCGAGCACGCCCAGGTGCAGCCAGGAGGCGCTGTCGCCGCCCTCGACGATGCCGTATACCAGCAGCACCAGGCCCGCGATGGACAGCAGCACGCCCACGTAGTCGATCCCGCCGGCCTCGCGGTTGCGGGACTCCGGCACCAGGATCGCCGCGGCAACGATGCCCGCGAGGGTCACCGGCACGTTGATCAGGAAGACCGAACCCCACCAGAAGTGGTCGAGTAGCAGGCCGCCGAGCACCGGGCCGGTGGCGATGCCGATGCCGACCGCCGTGGCCCACAGGCCGATCGCGCGGGGCCGTTCGGCCGGTTCGAAGACGTTGGAGATGATGGACAGCGTCTGCGGCATGACCGCGGCACCGCCCAGGCCCATCGCGGCCCGCGCGAAGATCAGCTGCTCCGGTGTCTGCGCGTAAGCCGACAGCAGCGACGCGATACCGAACAGCGCTAGCCCGATCATGAGCATGCGCTTGCGACCGACCTTGTCGCCGATGACGCCGAACGTGAAGAGCAGGCCGGCGAAGACCAGCGTGTAGGAGTTGATGGCCCATTCGAGCTGACTCTGACTCGCGCCGAGGCCCCCGCGAGGCTCGGCGATAGTCTTCATGGCCACGTTAAGGACCGTGTTGTCGATGACGATGGCGAGCAGCCCGACGATCAGCACGCTGAGAATCACCCAGCGGCGACGGTAGATGCTCTGCGAATCCATGTGTCCCTTTCCCGGATCACTTGAAGCTTGTGCACCGGACCGGGAAGGTGCTGGCCTCGACCTGTGTTGTCCTCGTCAGCAGCTCCCGGGTCTCGGATCTATCGATACGGAACGGTCTCGTATCGGAATCTATTTCCGGCACTCCTGGGCTTTCTCATGTGATCCAGGTCACATCCGGCTGAGGTCCGTGGTCGGCCGCCGGTCCCGCTCCGCTTCCCGCCGCTACGGGGGCCGAACGGCCAGCGGTTCCCGCCCTGGCGCCCGCAGCATGCCCCGGCTGGGTTGCACGGCGACAGGATTTACATGATGCGGCTTTTCGGAGCGGATTTCGATGGTGACGGCGCGGCGTCGGGCAGGGATGTGGTGACCGGAGTGGCTCGTGGGGCTGGTGTGATCGGTGGGGCTAGGGGTTCACGGGGTCACGTCGGCTAGGCGGAGGATGCGGGTTTCCGGGTCGATGACCACGGTCAGGGTGATGGTGGCGTGTTCGCCGACGAGTTCGGCCGCTACCGAGACGGCACCGTCGCCCGCCTTGAAGGCGCCGACGCGGCAGGGTCCCGCCCATACGGCGGCCATCCGCAGGCGGCGGGCCAGCAGGCCAGCGTCCACCCCGTCGGCTACCGGGATCGACGGGGGCCAGTCGCGCTCGCCGCTGTTCAGCCAGCCGACCACCGCGTCCAGCGTGACGCGCAGGGCCGAGCCCGCCGCGGGCGGCACGGCCAGCGTGAGCAACTGCACCCGGGGCGGCCGCTCCGGGTTGAGCTGGATCTGCGCCTGAACCGTGCCGCGCTCCCCCGCCAGCCACCAGCGGCAGTGAGCGGGCGTGTCGAACTCGGGCTGGCGCCCGGGGTCGTCGCCGAAGTCCCCGATGCGCTCGCGGATCAGGGCGATCCTGCGCCGGCGCTCCTCAAATGGCGCGTCCATCGCTACGTTCGGCGAGAACAGCCGCTGCGCCGTGGCGTCGTCCCAGGACCTGAGCAGCTGGCTGACTTCCCCGCGCGCGGCCAGCGTCTCCGGCCATGGGCCGGGCGAGGCAATGGCCACGCTGTTTCCGTGGACGGCCGGCCCATCCTGCCGTACGACGGCCTCGAGCAGCCGCGCGGCCAGCGGCGCCATCGCCGCGTAGGTGCTGTTGCCCAGCGCGATCACGCCGGTCCCGGTGGCCGGATGCCAGGCCATGTTGCTGCCGAAGCCGGGGTAGCCGCCGCTGTGGCTGACGATCCGCCCCAGAGCCGGGTGCTCGTCGACGAACAGCCCGAAACCATAGGTGGCCGGGGATGACGAGGCGCCGTCTCCGGGGAAGCTGGACGCGATGGCCCAGCCGGTGAGGACCTGCGGCAGCTGCATCTCGCGCCGGCTGGCCCGCCGGACCGGGTGCGGGTCGCCGTCCTGGCCGGGGGGGAACGCGGCGGCAAAGCCCGCCACCCAGCGGGTGAGGTCGCGCACGCAGCTGAAGACGCCGCCCATCGGGGCGAACGCCCCGGCCGGGTCGAACGCCACCTCGGACCACCCGGCCGGCGAGCGCCGGTAGCCGCGGGCCACGCCCCCCGATCCGGCGGTCTGCTGCGGGACCTCGAATTCCTCTACCTCGTAGCCGGTGCGTGTCATGCCCAGCGGCCTCAGCAGGCGGTGCCGAACGTAGTCCGGGTAGGCCATGCCCGTGACGGCAGTGATGACCCGGCCCAGGATCGCGTAGCCGAGGTTGGAGTACTCGAACCGGGTGCCCGGCGCGCAGTTGAAGCTCACGCCCTTGCTGAGGAAGTGCGCGAAGTCCTGGAGCGGAAGGCCCTGCTGGCGGTCGCCCCACGGGTCGTCGGTCGGGAAGCCCGCGGTCATCGTCAGCAGGTGCCTGATCGAGATCCGCGCGGCGTCCGGGCTGACCGGCGGCCAGTCGCGCAGCTCGGCGACGTAGTCCTCGGCCAGGTCGTCGAGCCTCAGCAGGCCATCGTCGCGCAGAGTCAAGATCGCGGACGCGGTAAAGCTCTTGGTCATCGACGCGATCCGGAAGACCGTGCCGGCGTCCGGCGGCGGTCCGCCGAGGTGACGCTGGCCCAATCCGGCCGCGTGCACCAGCTCACCGCCCGCCACGATCCCGTACGCCAGGCCGGGCTGCCCCCCGCGCCGGTGATAGCCCGCCGCCAGGGCATCCACGTGGGCGAAATCAACCATTGCCCTAGTCTTCCAGAACCCCTGTCTTCCAGAACCTCCGGCTGTACCGCTCGGCCCGGTAGTCGTGCCATCATCTAACTGTCCGGGTACGCCGCTGGGGCGACACGAGACACGGAGGTCGACAGCAATGCCACAGCACACTTCTGCAGCCATGGCCGCGACAGGACCGCGGACCACGCCGGAACCGCTTTACGGCGGAGCCAGCACCGGCCGCCGGGTAACCGTTCGCGACATCGCCGCGGCGAAGGCCCGCGGCGAGAAGTGGCCCATGCTCACCACGTATGACGCGCTCACCGCCGGGATCTTCGACCAGGCCGGGATCCCGGTGCTGCTGGTCGGCGACTCCGCCGCCATGGTGGTCTACGGGCACGACACCACCATCCCGGTTACCGTCGACGACCTGATCCCGCTGACCGCCGCGGTGGTGCGGGGAAGCCGCCGGGCGCTGGTCGTGGCCGACCTGCCGTTCGGCTCCTACCAGGCCTCCCCCGGTGCCGCGCTGGCCGCCGCGACCCGGTTCCTGAAGGAAACCGGCGCGCACGCGGTCAAGCTCGAGGGCGGCGAGCGGGTCGCCCGCCAGGTCGAGGAGCTGGTCGCGGCCGGCATCCCGGTGATGGCGCACCTGGGCCTGACCCCGCAGTCGGTGAACGCGTTCGGCGGCTACCGGGTGCAGGGACGCGGCGAGGACGGCGAGCACCTGCTGCACGACGCCAAGGTTCTGCAGGCGGCGGGCGCGTTCTCGGTGGTGCTGGAGTGCGTGCCCGAGGCGCTGGCCGCCCGGGTAACCGAGGCGCTGACCATCCCCACCATCGGCATCGGGGCCGGCCCAGGCTGCGACGCCCAGGTCCTGGTCTGGCAGGACATGGCCGGCCTGTCGCCGCGGACCGCCAAGTTCGTCAAGAAGTACGCGGACCTGGCCACCGTCTTGTCCGAGGCGGCCACCGCCTTCGCCGACGACGTAACCAGCGGCGCCTTCCCCGACGAGGCGCACTCCTACCGGTAGAGCCGCGAGAAGCCAGGCCCGTTCGGTACCTCTGTGCGACACGCCGTGTCACTGAGCCGCAACGTAAGTGACTACGCACACAAATTCGAGATAATCGACTCGATTAGGTTGGCTGATCGCAGGAGTGGAGCGTTAGGTGATCAAGACATCGAGGCCCGGCCGTGACGGCACTGTCCGTATCACGTTTGCCCTGCCCATCGACGACCCGGGCGGAGCGGTCTCCGTGGTGGGGGACTTCAACGACTGGAACCCGTACACCCATCCGATGCGCAAGCGCGCGAACCAGACCCGGAGCGCGGCGGTGACGGTCCGGGCCGGAAGCACTCTGCACTTCCGGTACCTCGCCGAGGGCGGCGTCTGGTTCGACGACGAGACCGTCGATGCCCAGCACGGCCCCAACGCCGTGATCAAGGTCTGATTCAGCGGCTGCCGTTGCCCCCCGGCCCGGACTCGGCCATGTGCATCCTGATGATCGAGTCGAAGTCCGGGTCGGGGGTCAGGCCCAGCCGGGCCGCCCGGCCGGCGCGGACCCGGGCGGGCCAGCTGGCGACCATCCGGGCGATCTCCTGATCGGGGACCCAGTCGATCAGCGCGCTCACCTCTGGCCCGGCTACCCGGGCCAGGGCGGCCGCCATGCCGGCGAGGCTGATGGTGAGTGCGGGCAGGTTGACCGCGGTTCGGCCGCCCCAGGCCTCGTCGCTAGCCGCGGCGGCGCTCAGGAGCCCGGCGA
>DAIOWL010000269.1:0-8355 GCA_036758545.1 Streptosporangiaceae bacterium
AGTACTACAAGTCGACGGCCAACCCCAACCACCTGCCGCCATCGTCGGAGGCCGCCGTCGGCCAGACCGACCGGGCCAACCACCAGTACGACCTATCCTGGTTCGACAAGACGCTCACCAACGGCAACATGCCGGCGGTCAGCTTCCTCAAGGCGTCCGAGTACCAGGACGGTCACCCCGGTTACTCCGACCCGCTGGACGAGCAGACGTTCCTGGTGAAGACGATCAACCAGATCCAGCAGTCCAAGTTCTGGAAGAACACCGCGATCGTGGTCACCTACGACGACTCCGACGGCTGGTACGACCACCAGCCCCCGGTGATCGTCAACGGCTCCAACACGTCGCTGGACGCGGCGATCTGCTCCTCGAAGCCGATAAGGCTGGACAGCATCCCGGTCCGGTGCGGTTTCAGCCAGCGGCTGCCGATGCTGGTGATCTCGCCCTGGACCCGGGCCAACTCCGTCAGCCACCGGCTGACCAACACCGTCTCGGTTATCAAGTTCGTCGAGAATAACTGGCTCGGCGGGAAGCGGATCGGAGGCGGCTCCTTCGACGGCATCTCGACCAGCATCAGTGGGATGCTCCAGTTCTTCAGGCCGCACATCAGTCCGGTCATCCTCGACCCGACGACCGGCGCGGTCGTCAAGAAGTAGGCCAGGCTAAGCCTGCGCGAGCGGCCGCGACCGTGCCTACGGTCGCGGCCGCTCCATTCCCGGGCCCCGGTGTCCCCGGCCCCCGCGGGCCCGTGGGTAGCATGAATCCATGACTTCCCCGACTACGAGCCCGCCCAGCGCCCAGCAGGTGACCCAGGCGCTCGCCGGGGTGAACGACCCGGAGATCCGGCGTCCCATCACTGAGCTCGGCATGGTCAAGCACATCGACGTAGCGGCCGACGGGACGGTGGCCGTCGAGGTCTACCTGACCGTCGCCGGCTGCCCCATGAAGGACACCATCACCCGCGAGGTGACCGCGGCGGTCGGGCGGCTGCCCGGAGTCTCGTCGGTCCGCGTCGACCTCGACGTGATGAGCGACGAGCAGCGCCGCGCGCTGCAGACCCAGCTGCGCGGCGGGCGGCCCGAGCCGCAGATCCCGTTCGCCCAGCCGACCTCGCTGACCCGCGTGTACGCGGTGGCCAGCGGCAAGGGCGGCGTAGGCAAGTCGTCGGTGACGGTGAACCTCGCCGCCGCGCTGGCCGCCTCAGGCCAGAAGGTCGGGGTCGTGGACGCCGACATCTACGGGCACTCGGTGCCGCGGATGCTGGGCGTCACCGGCCGACCCACGCCGGTCGAGAACATGATCATGCCGCCGTCCGCGCACGACGTGAAGGTCATCTCCATCGGCATGTTCACCAAGGGCAACACGCCGGTGGTCTGGCGCGGGCCGATGCTGCACCGCGCGCTGCAGCAGTTCCTGGCCGACGTGTACTGGGGCGACCTGGACGTGCTGCTGCTCGACCTGCCGCCCGGCACCGGCGACGTGGCCATCTCGGTGGCCCAGATGCTGCCGGGGGCCGAGCTGCTGGTGGTGACCACGCCGCAGCTGGCAGCGGCGGAAGTGGCCGAACGGGCCGGGGCGATCGCCTCGCAGACGCACCAGCGCATCGCCGGGGTCATCGAGAACATGTCGTACCTCGTGTGCGCGCACTGCGGGGAGCAGACCGAGGTGTTCGGCTCGGGCGGCGGGGCCACCGTGGCGGCCGCGCTCAGCCGGCTGGGCGGCACCCAGGTACCTCTGCTCGGCCAGGTGCCGCTGGATGTCCGGCTGCGCGAGGGCGGTGACGCGGGGATGCCACTGGTGCTCAGCGACCCCGACTCCCCGGCCGCGCTCGCGCTGCGGAAGATCGCGGACGAGATCGGCACCCGAAGCCGCGGCCTGGCCGGGCGTCACCTCGGCCTGACGCCGCAGTAGGCCTGGGCCCATCGGCCTGACGCCCCGGTTAGGCCCGGCTCAAGGCTTGGATGCCGCGTTCGGACTGTTAGAGCGCGATGCCGTCAGCACCACCAGCACCACCAGCACCGTATCTTGATCACTTAGTGGACCGCGGCCGGTCGGCTCGTCCCAGAAAACCGGACTCAGGACACGCCAGCACCATCAGCATCACGATCCAGGTGCGCCGGGCCAGCTGGAACGTCATGAAACCCCGGATCCAGTGCGTTCTAACGCCGTGGAATCCCGGATCCAGTGCGTCCGGCAGGCGTCCGGCGAGGCAGGGCGCGGGCTTCGGCTTTGCTCGTGGTGCTTGAGTGCTCCAGGCAGGCTCCTGTGACTGGCGAAACCCGTGGGCGCAGGCCGGTGCCGGGCGGGGTGGGGAGCCGGGTGGCGTGAGGTGCCGGGCGGGGTGGGGGTGCCGAGCGGGATGAGGTGCGGGGGCGGGTCAGGTGGCGTCGGGGTCGAAGGGGGGGCGCTCGCCGGGGGCTAGCAGGGTGCCGTTGGCATGGGACTGGGTCTGGCCGGCGGTGGCCGGGCTTCTCGGGTCCGAATCGCCGTTGATGTCCTCGAAGAGGTGCTTATGCATGAACCGCTTCGGGTTCAGGTCCTCGAGCTCGAAGTCGGCGAACTCGGGACCCAGCCCTTCCCGCAGGTCGTTCTTTGCTCCCTCGGCGATCTTACGCAGGTCACGCAGGGCCCGGCCGGCCTGGGAGGCGATCTTGGGCAGTTCGTGCGGCCCGAAAACGACAAGCGCGATCACCGCGAGGACCAGCAGCTTGGGGATAGACAGGTCGAACACTGCTCAGCTCTCCGTCCGACAGGTGAACACACGCACGTCCACTCTAAACGCTGCCGGGCCCGTGCGGGTCAATGGAACGGGTTGACCCAGGAAGCCACCCGGACCAGGCCGCGCGACATCCGCTTCCAGAACCCGGTGGGCCCGTCGTGCGGCAGCGCCCTGACCACCGCGTCGACGGTCTGGGACGGCGCGTCCGCCACCATCGTGTACACCATGCCGTGGCCGGCCCAGGTCAGCGAGCGCTGATCCGGCAGGGCGAAGACGACGTGGCCGCCTGTCTTGGTCTTCCGCCAGCCGGGCAGCGTGGCCGGGAGCTTCCCGCGCTGCTCGAACACCGACACCATGGACAGGCCGTCCGAGTAGCCGAGGTCGAGCACGGCACCGGTATCCGCCTGCGTCTTGGCCCCGGTGAACAGCGACAGGCCGCCGGGCAGCTCGGCCGGGACCTGCCAGCCGCCATCGCGCAGGGCGAGCAGCTGGCGGCGGGAGAACGGATCGGTCCAGTACCTCTGCGGGTCGGCCGAGACCCGGGCGCTGGCCGACTTGGCGGCGGCCTGCTGCAGCGACGCTCCCGGGGTGGCGAAGCTGACGTCGATGAACACGTCCTGGCCGATCACGTGGGCCGCGGTGTCGAAGACCTCGCGTTCGAGCGGCAGCTTGGTCGCGAGGTCCAGCCAGAACCTCGCGGCGATACTCCCGTCCGCCCGCCAGGCCTCCACCACCTGCGCGGTTCTGTTGTCCGCCGAGCCGCTGCCCGCGTACGCCACGAGGTAGTGCGATTTGAGCAGGTGGATCAGTGGTGCGGTGACCCCGAGGACCCCCTCGGGCGACCGGCTATCGGTGTCGGAGGACAGGTACGACTGGCTGCTGAACGAGGCCCCGTCGGCCGTGGTCTGGGTGACCGTCTGCCCGCCGCTGACGTGCCAGATGCTGGAGACCAGGACGCTCCCGCCGCCCTGGCTCCACCGGGTGAGGATCTCCTGGCCCTGGTAGGACGTCACGATCGCCGCCTGGGCCGCCTGGGCCAGCAACTTGACGGCCCGGACCGTCGTCGGCCGCTTGGCCGTGGCCGGCGCCCTGCTCCTGGTCACGGGCCCGGCGGCGGCGCGCCCGGCCGCCGACACCGCGTCGCCGCCTGCCGGCCCGGGCCCGGACTGGCTGCTGCACGCGCTGACCAGGAGCCCGGGCATGGCAACCGCCAGCGCGGCCGCCAGCACCCGAGGCGACCGGCCGTTCCGCACCGAGCGGGTTACCGGGGTGAACACGCAGGCCTCATGGCAGCGGAGCGTTCGAGGATGACTTGGCGGTCGGGGCCGGGAACGGGACCTCACCGGTAGTGATGGCGTGTTCCACGCTGTACATCTCGACCGGCGGGGTGATCCTCGGCCCGGGGGCCGCGTCCCCGCCGCCGCCCGCGGTGAACGCGGCCGTGCCCAGGCCAACGACCAGCGATACCGTGCCGAGAACGAGGTAGCGGCGACGCCGGGGACCAGGCCAGGCCGGGCTGGATCGCAGCGGGGATCCCGGTCGGGAGGACAGCGGGCCGGGCGCGGGACTTCCGGGTCGGCGGGCTGGCACGACCCGCAGCAGACGGCGCCGCGGCGGCATGGGACCGCCGGGCCCGGTCATGGCGATCAGCCGGCTGGTCATGGCCGCCTCGGCCGGAGCCCCGTCCATCAGCCCGCGCAGCTTCTGCTTCAGCGCCCTGAGCTCGGCGGCTTCGGTGCGGCATTGCTGGCAGCCGGCCAGGTGCGCGTGGGCGCGGTCCCGTTCGGCTCCGCCCAGCTCGCCGTCGACCAGGGCGGACAGCCGGTCACCGAGATGGCTCATGGCTCCCCCTCAGGACCAGGCCACTACGGCCGAGCGCCTTGCGATCGAGGGCGGGGGCGGGCCTGCGGTGCTCGAGCGCGGAGCGCAGCTGGGCCCGGCCGCGGTGGATCCTGCTGCGCACCGTGCCCAGCTTCACGCCCAGGGTGGCCGCGATCTCCTCGTAGGAGAAGCCCTCGATGTCACACAAGACCACGGCGGCCCGGTACTCCGGCGGGAGCGCCTTGAGCGCGGCCTGCACGTCGTCGTCCAGGTGGCTGTCGTCGAAGGCTTGCGCCGGGGTGGGCTCCGAGCCCGCCAGCCGGTGCGCCATCTCGTCGGCCAGCCCCTCGAACCTGATCCGCTGCTTGCGCCGCGCCGCGTCGAGGAACAGGTTCGTGGTGATGCGGTGCAGCCAGCCCTCGAACGTACCCGGGGTGTAGCTGGACAGCGACCGGAAGACCCGGACGAAGACCTCCTGGGTCAGGTCCTCGGCGTCGTGCGGGTTGCCGGTCAGCCGGTAGGCAAGCCGGTAGACCCGGGCGGAATGCAGACGAACGATGTCCTCCCACGTCGGGAGGTTCCACTCGGGCGGAGCAGCGGCCTCCTCTGCCAATCTGCCCTCCGGGTCAGCCAGTGCCGTGCCTGTCACCATCGTGCCGTGGATTCTTCCGCTACGCCAGTCGTGTCCCGGGGGCCGGGACAGGCCAGCCCGCCCGGCAGGTGTCTCAATAGATAACGGTCTTGGCTGCGGTAGAGTTCCCCGACCTGCATCGGCAGGCGCTAGGCTGCTGCGGGTGGGGCCACTTGCGTACGCCGCAGAGTACCTGCCCGAGGACGAGCCGCTGCTCGCCGCGCGGGCCAACGCGGCCGACCTCGGCGGTACCGAACCGGTGCTGCCGGCGGTCGGTGCTACCTTGCGCTTCCTCGCCTGCGCGGTCGGGGCGAAGACCACGGTCGAGATCGGCACCGGGTGCGGCAGCTCCGGCATCTGGCTGCTCCGCGGCATGCGCCCGGGCTCCACGCTCACCAGCGTGGACACCGAGCCGGAGTATCAGCGGGTGGCCAGGAAGGCGTTCGGTGCGGCGGGCTTCGCGCAGAACCAGTGCCGGCTCATCCTCGGCCGCGCGCTCGACGTCCTCCCGCGGCTGTCGGACGGCGCCTACGACATGGTGTTCTGCGACGCGGACCCGCGCGACTACCAGGACTACCTGTCCGCCGCGCTGCGCCTGCTGCGGACGGGCGGGGTCGTGGCGTTCAACAACGCCCTGCTGGCCGGGAGCTCCGGGGACGATGAAGGGGACGTTCCGGCGTACGACCTCGCCAGCCAGATACGGGCCGACGAACGGCTCGTGCCCGTGCTGCTGCCGCTCGGGGAGGGCCTGCTCGCCGCGGTCAAGAGAAGCGACTAGGCAGCGACTCGATTAGGTCACCCAACCACGGACTTCAGGGCATCACCAAGCCTGGCCGCCTCGTCGGCAGTGAGCTCAACAACTAGCCGGCCGCCGCCTTCAAGCGGGACACGCATGACGATGCCGCGCCCCTCCTTGGTGACCTCAAGCGGACCGTCACCCGTCCGCGGCTTCATCGCCGCCATCTCCCATCCCCTTCCGCCCGGACCCACCGCGTCATGCAGGCACCGCACACGCCTTCGGACGATGGAACCGGCTAGCCACAATCGTTTCTATCTGTCGCCCTATTATCCCGTGTTCGGAACCAGAATGGTAATGATCGGCCATCCTGGCCGCCCTGAATGCACGCGCCGCGTGCTTTTTCCCGGGACTCTGGCGCCGGAGAAAGAACATGGCGCCGGCGCGTCGCGCCCGGCAGTGTCGCGAGGCCAGTGTTGCTAGGGGTGTGTCGCTAGGGCAGGCCGGCCGCTCTGCGCACCAGCTGCTGCGCGGCCCGGATGAGCCTGCTGTCGTCCGGCCCGCCGTGGCCGCGCAGGTCGAAGGCGTGCATGCTCGCGTAGCAGAGCACCGCGGTCGCTTCCGGGTCGGACACGTCCAGCGCGCCCGCGGCCACCCCGGCGGCGAGCAGGTCCCTGATGACCAGGGTGGCGGCGTCGGGATCGGGCCGGGCCGGGTGCGCGTGGCGGAACAGGACCTCGTGCAGGTCGTGCAGCTCCCGGTAGGACTCGAAGCCAGCCGTGACGCAGGCGTCCAGCCGGGCGCCCCAGTCCGCCCGGTCAGCCTCGGCCAGCGCCGTCGCGGCCGCGGCCATGCGCGCGGCAACCTCGCCGGAGAACTGCTCCTGCAGCGCGAGCACCAGGTCTTCCTTGGACGCGAAGTACAGGTAGAACAGGCCCTTGGAGACCCCGGCCTGCCGGGTGATGTCGTCCAGCGAGGTGGCGGCGATGCCTTTGGCCAGGAACAGGGTCCGGCCGGCCGCGAGGAGGTCGGCGCGGCGCTGTTCGGCGGGCTTGGTTCTGGTCACCGTGCGCTTCTCCGGCCCTCTCCGGTTTTCGGGCGCCTCGCCCCGTGCTGCGGGCAGGCGGGCGACCCACGACCGTTCGGCACATTTGATCGTGGTCCGGCCGGCCACCGTGCCGCCGGCCGTGGCCGGTATGATATCCCACTGAATGACCGTCAGTCACTATTCGAGGGGGTCTGGGTGAGCGGCCAGGGGGAGGCAGAGCCCCGGACCGCGCGGCGCCTGCTCATCGACCTGACGCCGCTGCGGCGGTCGCGCGACTTCCGCCATCTGGTCTGGGGCGAGCTCGTGTCCGTCCTGGGCAACCAGCTGACCACGGTGGCGGTGCCGTACCAGGTGTACCAGCTGACCCACTCGTCGCTCGACGTCGGGCTGGTGTCCGTCACCCAGCTGTTCCCGCTGATCGCCGGGTCGCTGCTGGGCGGTTCGGCGGTCGACGCGATGGACCGGCGCCGGCTGCTGATGATCGCGCAGGTACTGATGGCGGCGTGCAGCGCCGGCCTGGCGGTCAACGCCGACCTGGGACCCGCGCTGTGGCCGCTGTTCGTGCTGCCCGCGCTGTCGGCCGGGTTCAGCGGCCTGGACAGCGCCGGACGTACCGCCATCGTGCCGAACCTGGTGCGCCGGTCCGAGGTGTCCACGGCGAACGCCATCTTCCAGGCGCTGTTCCAGTTCGGCCTGGTAGCGGGGCCCGCGCTGGCCGGGCTGCTGCTGGCCGGGGCGGGCGTCCGCTTCGTGTACTGGCTGGACGTGGCCGGGTTCGGGGTGGCGCTGTTCGCCCTGTACCTGATCTCGCCGCAGCCGGTCCGCGAGCCCGGCCACCGGCCGGGGCTGCGCTCGGTTATGGAGGGCCTGCGCTACGTGCGCGGCAAGCAGGCCATCGAGGGCGCGTACCTGATCGACATCAACGCCATGGTGTTCGGCATGCCGCGGGCGCTGTTCCCGGCGCTGGCGGTGATGCGGTTCGGCGGGGGCGCGGCCACGCTCGGGTTCCTGTACGCCGCGCCCGGCGCGGGCGCCCTAGTCGGCGCGCTCACCACCGGCTGGGTGTCACGGATCCAGCGGCAGGGCCTGGCCGTTATTGCGGCGGTGATCGGCTGGGGCGTGGCGATCACCTGCTTCGGCCTGGTGTCCTGGCTGCCCCTGGCCCTGGTTCTGCTGGCCGCGGCGGGGTGTGCCGACGTCATCTCGGCCGTGTTCCGCAGCACGATCATCCAGCTAGCCGTGCCGGACGCGCTGCGCGGGCGGCTGGCGGGGCTGCAGATCGCCGTGGTCACCGGGGGGCCGCGCGTCGGCGACCTCGAGGCGGGGACGGTGGCAACCGCGTTCGGCAACACGGTATCGGTGGTGTCCGGCGGGCTGGCGTGTATCGCCGGTGCCCTGCTGCT
>DAIOWL010000270.1:0-8355 GCA_036758545.1 Streptosporangiaceae bacterium
ATATCGTGTCTTGCAGGCAGAGTATCACGCATTATCGGCAAGCCATCCATCCCGCACCCGACGAGAGCGCGAGGAGGGCGTCCGGAGGGTGCCGGGAAGGGCGTCCGGCGGAGGCCCGGGAGGGCTGTCCGGCGGGAGCGCCAGGACCAAACTGGAACGTCATGAAACCCGGGATCCAGTGCGCTCTGACGCAGTGAATTCCCGGTTTCATTGCGTCCGGCACCTCATCGGCTAGTCCGGTAGTACGGCCCGGCGGCTAGTACGGCCCGGCAGCGTGCCGTGACGAGGGCGACGGCTGGGGCTGGCCGGGTTTCAGTACGCGCGGATGTTCGGGGTGAAGGGGCCCCTGCTCCCAATAGGTGGGGGCAAGGGCCCATTCACCCCATTGGCCGATCGCCTCCGCAGGGGCAGATGTGAAAGGCGAGGCCAGTGGGAAACCGGGAACGGCGAGGACGAGGAGGGCAGCGATCGGGAGGCCGGGAACGGGGAGGGCGGGGTGCGGGAGGGGGAAGGGGGCGGGGTGCGGGAGGGGGAAGGGGGCGGGGTGCGGGAGGGCGGGGTGCTGGAGCGGGAAGGGGGCGGTGTTCTCCGGGTGAAAGCGGTGTTTTGACCCTCATTGGCAGGCTTGATCTTCCTGCCGGGCGGGAAACCTACAGGCGAAGGTCGATTCCGGGCAAAAGGGCTGTGGGATGCACGAGGGCGACAGCAGGGACGGTGGTGCCCAGATTCGCCCGGCTGGACCTTCGGATAGCCCCGCGGCCGGGGCCGGAACTGAACCCTCGGATTGCCCTGCTCCCCGGGCTGGGGCTGCACCGTCGGATCGGCCCGCGGCGGGGGCTGGGGCTGGGGCTGGGGCTGGGGCGCCTGGGTGGTGTCGGAGGGGGCTGACTTTTCTGGTGGTGGCGGCTCTGTCAGCCATGGCGGGGGTCGGCGCCACGCGGGCGGTGCAGCATCTCACCGCGTCCGGGCCGGCCGCGATCGGGATGCCGGGGACGGCTGCGGCGGACCGGCAGGGAAACCTGAACGACGAGGCCGTCTACCGGGCGGTCGAGCCTGGCGTCGTGGACGTGACGTCCAACCTGCGGTACCTGCAGGAGACGGCGAAGGGCACGGGCTTCGTCATCGACGCCGCGGCCGGCCTGATCCTGACCAACAACCACGTCATCGACGGCGCGACCAGCGTGACGGTCACGCCGGTGACGTCGGGCCGCAGCTATCCGGCGCGGATCCTCGGCTATGACAGAGCCGACGACCTGGCCCTGCTCCAGGTGCGCGGGATACCGCGGCTCAAGGCGGTCTCGATCGGCAGCTCAGCGGGGGTGCGGGTGGGCACGCCCGTCCTGGCCATCGGCAACGAGGCCGGGCAGGGCGGCTCGCCGACGGTGGCGCCCGGGGTGATCAGCAACCTGGACCGCACCATCGTGGCCACCGACCAGAGTTCGGACCTGAACGAGACGCTGCACGGCATGATGCAGACCAGCGCCGACATCCGGCCGGGCGACTCCGGCGGGCCGCTGGCCGGCGCCGACGGCCGGGTGATCGGGATCAACACCGCGGCCGGCGGGAACACCGTCTACTCCGGCTACGCCATCCCCATCGACCAGGCCATGCCCATCGCCCGGCAGATCGCGGCCGGCCGCCAGGGTGCCCGGGTCCAGATCGGCCTGCCGGCCTTCCTCGGCGTGCTCCTCCCGGACAGCAGCAGCACCAGCCCGCAGCGGCAGGGCCGTCGCGACGCGCATCAGACCGATGCCGTGAGCGGCAGCGGCATCGGCTGTACCAGCGGCGACACCACCGCGGCCCTGGCCAGCATCGCCCCGGCCGGGACCGGCGCGCTGGTCAGCGGGGTGCTCTGCGGGACGCCGGCCGCCCAGGCCGGCCTGTTCGCCGGGGATGTCATTACCTCGGCCGGCGGGCACGCCGTGACCTCGCCCCGATCGCTGACCGCCATCCTCGGCCGCTACCGGCCGGGCAGCCAGGTCGCGCTGGCCTGGGTCGCCCCCGGCGGCAGCCTGCACACCGCGGTGGTGACGCTCGCCGCGGGCCCGGCGGGGTGACCGCGCAGACCAAGCCGGAACCGCGCCGAACCCGGAACCGCGCCGAACCGGCCCGGAACCGCGCGGAACCCGCCCGGAACAGGGCAATCACAAGGAACCGCCAGGCTACGCTCAGCTTGACCAGGCTAACTAGAAGGCAGCTGTCGCTGGAGACTTCGCGGCCGGCATGATCGGCCGCGACGTACCCTGGTCTGGTCGAGGGCGAGGAAGATGCGAGAGAACGACAGCGATGGCGCAGGCGGCTGGTGGCAGTCGCCCGAACAGGACGCGGGAACCCGCCGTCCTAGCCCGGGCGCGGCTCCCCCGTCCGACAGCGACTATCCGGACACCATCGCCTTCGGCACGCCGCCAGGGGGTCCAGCCCCCGGAAACCAGGCCGGGCACGGAAACGAGGGCGGGCACGGAAACCAGGGCGGCTACGGGCAGGCCTACTACGGGAACCAGGGCGGGTACCCAGGTCAGGGTGGCTACGGGGACCAGGGCGGCGGAGCCGGAGCCGGCTGGGCGATGCCCGATCCCCCGCCCGGGCGGCGTTCCCCGCGCGGCGGGCGGCTGCTGGTCTACGTGGCCGTAGCCGCGCTGGCGGCGGGCGTCGGCGCCGGCGCGACGGTCGCGTTCGGCGGCCACAGCACGGCCCCGGCGGCCGGGGTCTCCTCCAGCAACGTCCCCGGACCCCACGACAACGCGTCGGGCAGCGGCGCCTCCGCGGCGCCGCTCAACCCGGATGCGGTGGGGAAGAAGGTGAACCCGGGGCTGGTCGACATCATGTCGAACCTCAAGTTCAACGGCGAGACGGCCGAAGGCACCGGGATGATCATTTCTGCCTCGGGCCTCGTCCTGACCAACAACCACGTGATCGACGGGGCCACCAGCGTGAGCGCCAACCTGGCGACCAACTCGGACCCGACCTACACGGCCCTGGTCCTCGGCTATGACGCAGCCGACGACGTGGCGCTGCTCCAGCTCAGGGGCGCGTCCGGGCTGACCCCGGTGACCTTCGGCAACTCCTCGCAGGTCCGCCTGGGCACGCCGGTGCTCGCGCTCGGCAACGCCGAGGGCCACGGCGGGGCCAAGCCCGCGCCGGGCATCATCAACGCCCTGGACCGCTCGATCCAGGCCAGCGACGAGGGCTCGAACAGCACCGAGAACCTGAAGCACATGCTGCAGACCAACGCCAAGATCGAACAGGGCGACTCGGGCGGTGCGCTGGCGAACAATGCGGGCCAGGTCATCGGCATGATCACCGCTGCGAACACGAGTACCCCCGGCACCTCCTCCTCGTCCGGCGGCGGCGGCTCGCTCGGCTTCGCCATCCCGATCAACAGCGCGCTGGCCATCGCCAGGCAGATCGCGTCGGGCCAGGCGAGCGCCACCGTGCACATCGGCCTGCCCGGCTTCCTCGGCGTGGAGGTCGCGCAGAGCAACAGTTCCGATCCGAAGCAGCAGGCCGCCGACGAGGCGCAGACCGGCCGTAAGGGCCGGACGGGCGCGGGCGTCAACTCCTGCTCCACCGGTGGCCAGCGGGCCGGCGTCCCGGTGCACGTCGCGCCGATCGCGGCGGGCGCGCTCATCGTCGGCGTGGTGTGCGACTCGGCCGCCCAGTCGGCGGGGATGGTGCCCGGCGATGTGATCACGTCGGTCAACCGCGAGCCGGTCACCACGCCGGGCTCGCTGACCACCATCACCGGCAAGTACCACCCGAACGAGGTGGTCTCGGTGCTGTGGGTGAGCCGGGACGGGCTCGAGCACACCACCAGGATGCGGCTGGGCGAGGGCCCGGCCCGCTAGGAGCCGGAGCCGTCCAGCCAGGACCGGAGGCGGGCCTCGCACTCGGCGATCTTGCCGGTCTCCACGTACTCGCCTTGCGTGTGCGCGATCTCCGAGATGCCGGGCCCGTAGTTCACCGCCGGGATGCCGAGGGCGGAGAACCTGGCCACGTCGGTCCAGCCGAGCTTGGGCCGCGGCGTCCCGCCGACCGCCGCGACGAACTCGGCCGCGGCCGGATGGCCGAGGCCGGGCCGGGCGCCGTCGGCCACGTCGAGGACCGTCACCGGCCACGCAGAAAACAGGGACCGAACGAACTCGGCGGCTTGCTCTCCCGACCGGTCCGGCGCGAACCTGAAGTTGACGGTTACCACGCACTCGTCCGGGACCACGTTCCCGGCGACGCCGCCCCGGATCCCGACCGCGTTGAGGCCCTCGTGGTAGCGCAGCCCGTCGACCTCGGGCTCCCGGGGGGTGTACCCGCGCAGCACGTCGAGGACGGCGGCGGCATCGTGGATGGCGTTGCGTCCCATCCAGGACCGCGCGGTGTGCGCCCGCTGGCCCGGCACCGCGATCTCGGCCCGCAGCGTGCCCTGGCAGCCGCCTTCGATCTCGGCCGAACTCGGCTCCATCAGCACGGCGAAGTCGCCGGCCAGGAGCTCCGGGCTGTTGCCGCTCAGCCGCAGCAGCCCGTTGCGGTCGGCCGCGACCTCCTCGCAGTCGTAGAAGACGTAGGTGACGTCCCGGCGCGGCGAGGTCAGGCCGGCGGCCAGCCTGAGCTGCACCGCCACGCCCGCCTTCATGTCCGAGGTGCCGCAGCCGTACAGGCGGGCGCCCTCGACGCGGGACGGCAGGTTGCCCGCGACCGGCACGGTGTCGACGTGCCCGGCCAGGATCACCCGCTCCGGCCGTCCGAGCGTGGTCCTGGCCACGATCGTGTTGCCGTCGCGGTGCACGGTCAGGTGCGGCAGCGGCCGCAGCGCGGCCTCGATGGCGTCGGCGAGCGGGCCCTCGTCACCGCTGACCGACGGGGTGTCCACGAGCCAGGCGGTCAGCGCCGCCCCGTCGAGCTGAAGATCCACCCGGCCAGCCTAGGGGACGGGGCTCAGGGCCCTGGGCCGGCTGGGCCCCGCCGCGCGCAGCGCGGTCACGATCACCGCCACCGAGGGACGGCGCACGCTCGCGGTGCGGGCCACCGCGTACACGTCCCTGGCCAGGTCGAGGCCGTGTGGCAGGTCCCGGATGGCGATCCTGCGGTCCGCCGCGGCGACGGCCAGCCGGGGCAGGATGGCGATCCCGATGCCGCGCGCGACCAGGCTGACGATCGTCGACATGCCCTCGAACTCGGACAGCACCGGCGGCGCCACGCCGACGGCGGCCAGCAGCCGGTCCACGGCCTGCCGGGACGGCTCGCCGGCCGGCGCGGCCAGCCAGGGATCGTGCCGCAGCGCCCGCAGGTCGACCGCCTGGTCGTCGGCCGCCGCCGGATGAGTCCGCGGCAGCACCAGCACGAGCTGGTCCCTGATCAGGTGGTAGCAGGTCAGGATCGACCCGCCCAGCTCGATTTCCTCGGCCAGGCGGCTGGTCCAGTCGTCCACGATGGCCACGTCGACGTCGCCGGAACGGACCTGGCGCAGGCCCTCGCCGGTCAGCGTCTGCCGCAGCACCAGGGTCAGCCGCGGGTGGGCACGCAGACTGCGGGCGAGCGCGGGCGCGAACGCGACGGCCGCGGAGGGGAAGGCGGTCGCCACCACCCGTCCGGCCGGCTCGGTGGCCTCGGCGGACAGGTCGGTCTCGGCCTCCTCGACCATGGCCAGGATGCGCTCGGCGTGGCCGGCCAGGCGCCGCCCCGCGTCGGTCAGCTCGGCCCGGCGCGCCGACCGGTCCAGCAGCGCGGTACCCGCCTCGCGCTCGAGCGTGGCCAGCTGCTGGGAGACCGCGGACGGGGTATAGCCGAGGACCGCGGCCGTCCTGGCGATGCTGCCGCGCGCGGCGAACTCCTGGAGCAGGCGGAGCCGATGCAGATCGAGCATAAGAGAATCTTACTCTCAGCCATAGAGATCAGCGCTTGTACTTATGGTTTAAGCGCGGGCAAACTGTCAAGGTGCGCAGGGTTGCCACACGATCATCGCGCAGCCTTATCCGCCAGAATCCCGCAGCTAGGAAGTGCCAGCCCCCGTGGCTCTCACCATCACGCCCCCGTCAGCGCCCGCCGTTCCCCACCCTGATACCGAACATCCCCGGCTCAGCCCGGCCCGCATCCCGGTCTCCGCCACCCTCGCCGCCAACGAGGCCATGGACGCACGGCGCCGCCGCGGCGAGCCGGTGCTGCCGCTGGCCTTCGGCGAGGCGGGCCTGCCCGCGCACCGGACGCTGCGCGCCGCGCTGGCCGACGCCGCCGGATGCAACGCCTACGGGCCGGTCGCCGGGCAAGCCTCGCTGCGCGCGGCGGCGGCCGGCTACTGGACCCGGCGCGGCCTGCCCACCGACGCGGACGCGGTGGTCTGCGGGCCGGGCAGCAAGGCGCTGCTGTTCGGCCTGATGGCCGCCATCGGCGGTCCAGGGGTCGCGGTGACCCGTCCCAGCTGGGTCAGCTACGCCGCGCAGGCCGCCCTGTGCGGCCGGACCGCGCACTTCGTGCCGGGTGCGGCCGGCGTGCCGGACGCGGACCACCTCGCCCGGGCGGTAACAGCGGCGCGGGCGGCGGGAAACCCGGTCCGTTCGGTCATCGTGACGCTCCCCGACAACCCGAGCGGCAGGCTGGCCCCGGCCGCGGCCGTCCGGGACCTCTGTTCGGTGGCCGAGGCGTACGACCTGGTGATCATCTCGGACGAGATCTACCGGGACCTGGTCCACGACCCGGACGCGCCGTTCACCAGTCCCGCCGTCATTAGTCCCGAACGGACGGTGGTTACCGCCGGCCTAAGCAAGAACCTCGCCCTCGGGGGCTGGCGCCTCGGCGTGGCCCGGCTGCCCGCCGGAGGGTTCGGGCGCGCCCTGCGCGACCGGCTGCTCGGCATCGGCAGCGAGATCTGGTCCGCCCCGGCCGGGCCCGTGCAGCAGGCCGCCGCACTGGCCTTCAGCGAGCCGCCGGAACTGGCCGAACGGGTCGCGCTCAGCCGCCGCCTGCACGGGTCGGTCGCCCGGGCAGCCGCGCACAGGTTCGCTGCGGCCGGGGCCGAGGTGCCCGCGCCGCAGGCGGCCTTCTACCTGTACCCGGACTTCACGCCGCTGGCCGACGTGCTGCTCGAGCGGCACGGCATCACCAGCGACGAGAGCCTGGCGGCGGTGCTGCTGCACGAGTACGGCGTGGGGGTGCTGCCGGGCAGCGCGTTCGGCGAGGACGGCGGGCGGCTGCGGCTGCGGGTGGCCACGGCCATGCTCTACGGCGGCACCGACGACGAGCGGCACGCCGCGCTGAACTCAGCCGACCCGTGCTCCCTGCCCTGGATCGCCGGCTCGCTGGACCGGCTGCAGGAGGTCCTGGCCGACCTGACGGGCTGACATACTGCGAGCGTGGACCGACGCTCTACCGCCCAGGCGGCCCTGGCCCTCGGTGCTCTCGGAGTTGTCTTCGGGGACATCGGGACGAGCCCGCTGTACACCGTCCAGACGGTTTTCAGTCCGGGCGATCCGCACCCGGTCAAGGTGACCGAGGACAGTATCTTCGGGATCATCTCGCTGATCTTCTGGGCCGTGACGATCGTCGTCACCATCACGTATGTCCTGCTCGTGATGCGGGCCGACAACGACGGCGAGGGCGGGATCATGGCGTTGATCGCCCTGATCCGCAGGCGAGCCCTGCCCGGCGGGCGGCGGGCGAAGGTCGTGCTGGCCGCGCTGGGGATCTTCGGCGCTTCGCTGTTCTTCGGCGACAGCATGATCACGCCAGCGATCTCGGTCCTGTCCGCGATCGAGGGCGTCAAGGTCTCGGCGCCGTCACTGGCCAGCCTGGTCCTCCCGATCACGGTGGTGATCATCATCGCCCTGTTCCTGGTGCAACGGCTGGGCACGGGCGCCGTGGGGCGGCTATTCGGGCCGATCATGGGCGTCTGGTTCACCGTGCTCGGGGTGCTCGGCGTGCGCGGCATCGCCGATCACCCCGAGATCCTGAAGGCGCTGTCGCCCACCTACGCTGCCGGCTTTCTGGTCGGCCATTTCGAGACCGCGTTCTTCTCGCTGACCGCCGTCGTCCTCGCCGTGACCGGGGCCGAGGCGCTGTACGCGGACATGGGACACTTCGGCCGCTCACCGATCAGGCGAGCCTGGCTGCTGCTCGTATTCCCCGCCTGCATCCTGAACTACATGGGCCAGGGCGCCCTCATCCTGGGCAACCCGAGCAACACCAGCAGCCCGTTCTTCCTGCTGGCTCCGGGGTGGGCCCGGCTGCCGATGGTCTTCCTGGCCGCCATCGCGACCGTCATCGCCTCGCAGGCGGTCATCACCGGCGCCTACTCGGTCGCGCAGCAGGCCGCCCGATTGGGCTACCTGCCTCGGCTGCGCATCAAATACACCTCGGAAGAGGTGGTGGGCC
>DAIOWL010000271.1:0-7126 GCA_036758545.1 Streptosporangiaceae bacterium
TCGGTGTACTGGCTGGCCAGGAAGCGGACCAGGGCCTGGGCCACGGTGAGGCGGACGGTCATCGGTCGTTCTCCGTCGCAGAGGTGAGGGGCAGGCGCGGGTCGATCTGCTGGTCCGCCCAGGTGCCGCGGATCCAGGCGTGGGCCGGGTCGTCGCAGAACCGCCAGGACCTGGTCGGCTCGGGGCCCGCCATGACGTTGAGGTAGTACAGGGCGTAGCCGGGTCCGGCGATCGACGGGCCGTGCCAGCCGTGCGGGATCAAGATCACGTCGCCGGTGCTCACCTCGGCCAGCACGTCGACCGGGCGGGCCGGGGTGCCGTAGACCCGCTGGTAGGCCAGGCCCTCGGTCTCGAAGTAGTAGATCTCCTCGAGTTCGGCCTCGTCCTCGCGGGTCTCGTCGTGCTTGTGCGGCGGGTAGGAGGACCAGTTCCCGCCCGGGGTGAGCACCTCGACCGCGATGAGCTTGTCGCACTCGAACGCGCCGGGCGAGCAGAAGTTGTTGACCTGGCGGCTGGCCTGGCCGGCCCCGCGCAGCTCCACCGGGACGTCCTCGGCCGGACCATACCGCGGTTCGAGCCGGCGCGTGCAGCGGGCGCTCGGAATGGCGAACGCGCCGCCGTCACGGCTGGTCACGGTGACGGTGGCGTCGCGCGGTGCGTAGCTGAAGTCGCTGACACGGGAGAAGACACTGCCCCGCCCGGTTAGCTCGAAACTAGTGTCCTCGCAGGTCACGGTGGCCGAGCCGGACAGCGGCAGGACGAGGATCTCGTCCTGTCCGGTGGCCCAGGTGTGCGACCCGCCGGGCGGCAGGGTCAGCACCTTGAGGCCGCTGTAGGTCCAGCCGGCCTGTTCGGGGGTCACCACGAGGGAGAAGGCGCCGTCGGTGCTGGTTCCCTGCCTCAGGTACAGCTTGTCGTCCAACCTCTACTTCACCCCCGCACCATGGACAGGACCGTGTCCACCGCGCCGGACACGTCGTCGTCGGGCGGGAACAGCAGCGACCGGCCGATGACGAGGCCGTGCACGGACGGAATCTGCAGCGCCTTGCGCCAGCTCTCGAAGGCGGCGTCCTGGTCGGCGCTGACCTCGCCGCCGAGCAGCAGGACCGGCAGCGTCGAGGCGGCCATGACCCGCTCCATGTCCTCCACCACCGGCAGCTTGAGCCAGGTGTAGGCCGAGGTAGCGCCCAGCCCGGCCGCCACCGTGATGGAGCGGATCACCGCCTCGGGCGACAGGTCGTTGCGGACCCGGCCGTCCACCCGGTGCGAGATGAACGGCTCGACCATCGCCATCAGCGCGTGCGAGGCGAGGTCGCTGACCGCCCGGGCGCAGGCCTCCATCGTCACGACCGTGGCGGGGTCGTCGGGGTCGATGCGGAACAGCATCTTGCCGCCGTCGAACCCCATCCGGGCGATGCTGTCCGCGTCGTACCCGGTGAACCGGTCGTCCATCTCGAACGCGGTCCCGGCCAGGCCGCCGCGGTTCATCGAGCCGATGACCACCTTGTCGTCCAGCGCGCCGAGCAGCAGCAGGTCCTCGATGATGTCCGCGGTGCCGAGCACGCCGTCCACGCCGGGCCGCGACAAGGCGAGCGACATGCGCTCCAGCAGGTCGGCCCGGTCGGCCATGGCCATCGGCCGGGCCCCGGCCCGCAGCGCGCCGCGCGCCGGGTGGTCGGCCGCGATGATGAAGATCTGGTTGTCCGCGCCGAGCAGCGAGTCACGGCGGCGACGCCGGGCGGCGGCCTCGGCGATGGCCTGCGGGCGCCGCGTGCGCGCCTCCAGGATGGTGTTGAGCTGGTCACGCACTGGTAGCCTCCCGTGGTCCCCCGGTCTTCGGTTCTCCAGCCAGGAGTCCGTCCACCTCGGCCTCCGTGGGCATGGCGTCCGAGCAGGCCAGCCGCGACGCCACGATGGCCCCGGCGGCGTTCGCGAAGCGCATCACGCGCTCGATGTCCCACCCGGCCAGCAGCCCGTGGCAGAGCGCTCCGCCGAACGCATCGCCAGCGCCGAGGCCGTTCATGACGTCGACCGGCACGGGCGCAACCTCCGTCGCGGTCGTGCCGTCGTCCGCAAGGACCCCCTTGGGGCCCTGTTTAACCACCGCGAGCTTGACGCCGAACCCGTGCAGCGCCTGCGCAGCGGCCAGCGGCTCGCGCTCCCCCACCGCGGTCTCGCACTCGTCGAGGTTGCCCACGGCCACGGTCACGTGCGGCAGCGCCTGCTGCACCCAGCGCCTGGCCTCCTCCCGCGACGGCCAGAACATCGGGCGGTAGTCCAGGTCGAGGACGGTGATGTCCTTCCCGGCCCTGGCCGCCAGCGCGGCCAGCGTCGCGGTGCGGCTCGGCTCCTCGGACAGGCCGGTGACCGTCACCCAGAACACCCCGGCCGCACGGATGGCGTCGGTGTCCAGTTCCTCGCGATAGATCTCCAGGTCCGGCGCCTTGGGCAGGCGGTAGAAGTACAGCGGGAAGTCGTCCGGCGGGAAGATCTCGCAGAACGTTACCGGCGTGGGCAGGTTCTTGACCGATGTGACATAGCGGTCGTCCACGCCGTAGCCGCGCAGCGCCGCGTGCAGAAAGGTGCCGAACGGGTCCTCCCCGGTCCGGGTGATGACCGCGGTGCGCCTGCCGTACCTGGCCGCGGCCACCGCGACGTTGGACGCGCTGCCGCCCAGGTACTTGCCGAAGCTCTCTACCTCGTCCAGGCCCACGCCGACCTGCTGCGGGTACAGGTCAACGCCGATCCGGCCCATGGTGAGCACCTCGAACGGCTCGGGCATCGAGTCTGCCTCCCTCTCCGGCGGAGGTTCGCGCTGGTCGGCGGTATGTCTAAGGTTTTACGCCTGCGTTTCAGTCAGGTCAAGAGTATGTCTTTACATATTTACGTCTTGATCTGCTAGCAACCGGGTGACCTTGGGTCATAATGGGATTGTTACCGAATCGACCCCTGCGAGTTGTCCGTGAGCCGTACCGCCTTGCCTATCCGGGTCGACCGGACCAGCCCGGTCCCCCTCTATTTCCAGGTGGCGCAGTACCTGGAGCAGATGATCGAGTCCGGCGAGCTGCCGATGGGGACGCGACTGGACAACGAGGGCAAACTGGCCGGGCAACTCGGCCTGTCCAAGCCCACCATGCGCCGGGCCCTCGAATACCTCGTGGGCCGCGGCCTGCTGGTGCGCAAGCGCGGGATCGGGACCCAGGTCGTGCAGGCCAAGGTCACCCGCGAGGTCGAGCTGACCAGCCTGTACGACGACCTGGCCAAGACCGGGCGGGACCCGTCCACCACGGTGGTCAGCTTCTCCACCGAGCCGGCGCCGGACGCGCTCGCGGCCGAGCTCGGGCTCGCGGCCGGGACGCCGGTGTACGTCTTCGAGCGGCTGCGGTACGCCGGCGCCGAGCCGCTCGCGCTGATGCGCAACCACGTCCCCGAGCACCTGATGCGGCTGTCAGCCGCCGACCTGGAGGAGCAGGGCCTGTACAACCTGTTCCGCTCGAACGGCATCAGCATGCGGATCGCCAAGCAGTCCATCGGCGCGCGGGCCGCGACCGCGGCCGAGGCCCGCGCGCTGGGCGAGCGCAAGGGGGCGCCGCTGCTGGTCATGGAGCGTTCGGCCTATGACGAGCAGGGACGGGCGGTGGAGCACGGCCGCCACGTCTACCGGGCGTCGCGGTACAGCTTCGACCTCACCCTGACCGGCTGGTGACCCAGGTCACTCAGAATCGGCGAGCGCTGGTGAGCTGGGTCACTCCGGGTCTTTCTTGAGCCCGTCCCAGGACCAGCGCGGGATGGCCAGGCCGTCCGGCACGTCGTCCGCCGACCGGTGGTAACGGGCCATCGTCGTGGTGGTGGCCCAGGCGAAGTAGTCGTGCAGCGCCTGCCGGAGCCTGTCGTCTGTCGCCAGCCCGGTGTCGGCCAGGGCCTGGTCGAAGCAGGCGATCGCGCGCCGGTCCATCTCCTCGTGCGCGCCGTTGCCGCTGTGGATCCGCACCACCGAGGTCTCGTCGCCGTACGCATCCGAGTACAGCGGCGGACCGCCCAGCGCCTCGGCCCAGTACGCCGCCAGGCGCTCGGAGTGGTCCGGGCGATAGCCGTGGCTGAACGCGTGGCTCACCTCTTCGTCCGCCATCACCCTCGTGTGCCACGCCTCGGCCAGCCGCCGCAAACCGCCGATTCCGCCCACTGCCTCGTACACCGTTGCCACCCCATAAGGATGCATGATCGCGGTGCCGGGGACGGGTACCGAGCCCGTTCGGGTCCAATTTTTACCCCCTCTGACCTGGGCTAAGCCGTCTTAGGCGGGGGGCGGGAGGGCTTAGCCCGGCCTAAGCCGATATGGGCGCGGAAGATAAGGCATTCGCCCGATGCCGGGGGTGGGGCCTTACGGCGAATCTTGAGGATGTGGGGAACCAGAAGGTTCTCCCGGGGGCCAAGGAGGAACCATGCATCCCGAGATTCTTCGTGCGATGAACGACCAGCGTGGCCAGGAAATGCGGGAGCGGGCCCACCGGTCCAGGCTCGCCCGGATGGCGATCCGGGGACGCCGGCACGGGCGTGACCTGCCGGACGACGATTTCGTCGTCCCCGCCGTTCCCGACTACGTGGACGGATCGTTCCGCACGGACCAGGCCGTCGGCCAGGTGGCCAGCGAGGCGGGCCAGGCGCCCTCTCGTCACGCTGCCTGACGCCGGCCATGACTGCCCACCCAGTCGCCCGTGAGCTTTCCGGAATGTCAGCCCCTCGTGGGATGCTGATTCCAGAGATGAGCGGGCGAGCGTCCAGCCCCGTCCTGGTCGGACGGGCCGAGCAGATGGCCGCCCTGGAAGCCGCTTTCGTCAGCGTGCGCCAGGGCGGTCCTTCTGCTGTGCTGCTGGGCGGGGAGGCGGGCGTAGGTAAGTCCAGGCTGGTCAGCGACTTCAGCCGGACCGCGGCGTCGGCGGGCGCCCGGGTGCTGACCGGCGGCTGCCTGGAACTTGGCACCGACGGGCTGCCGTTCGCACCGTTCACCGCGGTGCTGCGTGACCTGGTGCACGAGATGGGCGCAGACGCGGTGGCCTCGATGCTGCCCGGCCGGACCACGCGGGGGCTGGCCCGGTTGCTGCCTGAGCTCGGTGAGCCAGACACCGGCGGTGACCCGGCCGAGGCCAGGGCGCGGCTGTTCGAGGAGGTGCTCAGGGCGCTCGAGTACCTGACCAGGCACTCGCCGGTGGTGCTGGTGATCGAGGACGCGCACTGGGCCGACCGGTCCAGCCGGGACCTGCTGACGTTCCTGATCGGGAACCAGCGGTCGCTCAGCGGGCTGCTGATCGTGGTCACGTACCGCTCCGACGAGCTGCACCGCACCCATCCGCTGCGCCCCCTGCTGGCCTCGCTGGACCGGATCGCCTGGGTGGAGCGGATCGAGCTGCATCGACTGACCAGGCAGGACACCAGCGAGCTGGCCGTGCGCATCCTGGGCCGCGAACCGGACGAGGACCTGGCCGAGGCGCTGTACCACCGGTCCGAGGGCAACCCGCTGTTCATCGAGGCGCTGCTCTGCTGCGACGGCGAGATAAGCCGGGAGCTGCCGGAGTCCCTCCGTGACCTGCTGCTGGAAAGCGTCCGCCGGCTGCCGGAGGACACCCAGGAGGTACTCCGGGCGGCCAGCGCCGGCGGCGCGTCGACCGGGCACCTGCTGCTCGCCGCGGTGAGCGGACTTGACGACGCGGCGCTGACCCGCGCGGTGCGTCCCGCGGTGACCGCCAACGTGCTGCACCCGAGCGGTGACGGCTACGCGTTCCGGCACGAGCTGATCCGCGAGGCCGTGCACGACGACCTGCTGCCGGGCGAGCACGGCCGCATGCACAGCCGGTTCGCCGAGGCCATCGACGCCGACCCGACGCTGGTTCCTCCCGGGCGGGCCGCCATCGAGATGGCGCACCACTGGCACTCGGCGCACGACTCGCCCTGGGCGCTGATCGGCGCCTGGCGGGCGGCCGCGCAAGCGGGCCGTGCGGTCGCGCCCGCCGAGCGGCTCTCCCTGCTGGCCCGCGTGCTCGAGCTGTGGGATCAGGTGCCGGACGCCGCCGAGCGGATCGAGGCGGACCACGCGCACGTGCTCGAGGAGGCGGTGGCGGCCGCCCATGACGCCGGGGAGTTCGAGCGCGGGATCGCGCTGTCGACCTCGGCGCTGCGTGAGCTCGACCCCGCGGCCGAACCGGTCCGGGTGGCGAACCTGCTCATCCAGCGCAGCCACTTCCGGATGAAGCTGGGCCGCAAGGACTACGCCGCGGACCTGGAAGAGGCGCTGGAGTACGTGCCCGCCGACGTATCGGCGACCACCAGGATCGAGATCCTGCTCTCGCTCTCGCACTGCCCGCCCAACATCACCATCGAGCGGTCCTACGCCGAGGAGGCCCTGGCCCTGGCCCGCGAGGCCGGCGACGAGGCCAAGGAGGCCGGCGCGCTGCTGACGCTGGCCATGTTCAACGCCGACCCCGGCCAGCAGGCCGCCCCGGATAGCGGCCCGATCGGGCTGATCACGCAGGCCCGCGACATGGCTGACCGCCGGGGAGCCGAGGACGTGGTGCTGCTCGCCGCGGTCAGCGAGTCCCACCTGCTCGAGGGAGCCGGGGAACACGAGCGCGCCGCCGAGGCGGCCCGCCGCGCCACCGTGGACGCCGACCCGCAACTGCTGGCCCGCACCTCGGGCACCGTGCTCGCGGTCAACCAGGCCGAGCCGCTGTTCGCGCTCGGCCGCTGGGACGACGCGCTGGCGATCGCCGCCGCGGCCCTGGACCACTTCCTCGCGCCCGGGCCGATGAACCGGGCGCTGCTGCACGTCATCACCGGATCCGTCCGGCTGGCCCGGGGCGACCTGGACGCCGCGTCGCGAAGCGTGATGACGGCGCGAGGCGCGCTGCGTTCGGTCCGCTACGAAGACCAGCACCAGCTTCCGCTGGCCCGGCTGGAGATCCTGCTCGCGCTGGCCAGGGAGGGCCCAGCCGCCGGATTGGCCGCCGCGTCCCAGACCATGGACCGCTTCGAGCTGGGCGGCAGCAGCCCCCGGTACGGCTGGCCGGTGGTGACCGCGGCTGCCTTCGCGGTGCTGGCCGCGGCCCGGCTGGCCGGGCCCTCGCACGACGAG
>DAIOWL010000271.1:7226-8326 GCA_036758545.1 Streptosporangiaceae bacterium
GGCTGCCTTCGCGGTGCTGGCCGCGGCCCGGCTGGCCGGGCCCTCGCACGACGAGCGGCTCAGGGACGAGGCTGCGGGAGTGGCCGACAGGCTGCGGACGGTGGCGGAGAAGCTGGAGAGGTTCGGGCCGGAGCAGCGGGCTCTTGCCCTGACGTTCGCGGCGGCCGACGCGGATGCCGCCCGGCTGATCGCTGGTTTCCCTGATGGCGGTCATGCGGACTCTGGCTCTGGCTCGGGTTCTGGGTCTGGGTCTGGCTCGGGTTCTGGGTCTGGCTCGGGTGAGGCAGCGGGGCTGCTGGCGGCCTGGGATGAGGCGGCCAGCGCGTGGGACGGGCTCGGCGAGCCCCAGCCGCTCGGCGAGACGCTGCTGCACGCGGCCGAGGCCGCGCTGGCCTGCGGTGAACGCGACGGTGCGGCGGAGCGGCTGCAGCGCGCGGCGCCGCTGGCCGCGGGGCTGGGCGCGCAGGCGCTCGGGGAGCAGATCGCGATCCTCGCCCGGCGCGCCCGGATCCGGCTGGATGGCGGGGATGGGTCAGGTGCCGCGGGCGCGGGTGACGGCGGCGATGGCGGTGGCGGGCTCGGGCTTGGGCTCACCGAGCGCGAGCTCGAGGTGCTCCGCCTGGTCGCGGCCGGGCGCAGCAACCGGGAGATCGCCGGCGAGCTGTTCATCTCGCCCAAGACGGCCAGCGTCCACGTGTCGAACATCCTCGGCAAGCTCGGCGTGGCCAGCCGCGGCGAAGCGGCCGCCAAGGCGCACAGCCTCCGCCTGTTCGACCCCACCAGCACCGCGTCGCCGGATGCCCTGGGCTGATGTGGCGCGCCTGGCCGGTGGCCGGGATCGTGGACGCTTAGCCCCCGGAATGCTCACGCTGGCCTCAGTGGCCTCGTTAGTCACACAGGTGGCGTCTGGTTCGCGGTCGGGGTGGATCTCGCAACCACGGCAATGTCACATCGCCGTGGTCAGAACCACTAGAGAGTCACATCGCCGTGGTTGCGTGACGCCCTGGACGGTCGTTGGCCGGGCACGCGGGGGACGGGTTAGCCACGCATGTCGACGGCGTTGATGCGGGTGGGGTGGATGGTGACCTTGACCCGGGATT
>DAIOWL010000272.1:0-4507 GCA_036758545.1 Streptosporangiaceae bacterium
CCCCGGCATCGCGCTCAGCCCGGACAAGATGCTGCTGGCCCGCGGGTTCTCCTACTCCGACGCGCACCGGGCCCGGATGGGCGTCAACTACAAGCAGATCCCGGTGAACACGCCGAAGGTCCCCGTGCACAGCTACAGCAAGGACGGGGCGATGCGGATCGTCAACGCGACCGACCCGGTGTACGCGCCGAACTCCAAGGGCGGCCCGAAGGCCGACAGCGAGCACTACCGGCCGGACTACTGGCACGCCGACGGCGACCTGGTGCGTTCGGCTTACACCCTGCGCGCGGATGACGACGACTGGAGCCAGCCCGGCACCATGGTCCGCGAGGTTCTCGACGACGCGGCCCGTGAACGCCTGGTCAGCAACATCGCCGGCCACCTGCTCGAGGGCGTGACGGAGCCCGTCTTGCAGCGCGCCTTCCAGTACTGGCGCAACGTGGACAAGACCCTCGGCGACCGCGTAGAGCAGGCCGTCCGCACCGGCTAGCGCTAACCCCGGGCCAGCCAGAGCGTCGTGAAACCCCGGATCCAGCGCGTTCTAGCGCAGTGGAACCGGGGTTTCAGTGCGTCCGGCCGGAGCGGCCGGCGCAGCCTTCCGGGCGGACCGGGACCGGGAGACCGCGACACCGGCCAGGCAGAGCGCGCCGCCGGCGATGGTGAGCCACCGGGGCACCTGCCCGAGGATGAGCCACGACATGAGGACGACCAGGCCGGGAACCGCGTAGGTGGTGGCGCCCATCTTCCCCGAAGGCGTCCGCGCCAGCGCGTAGGCCCAGGTGGTGAAGCCCAGCATGGTCGGGAACAGGCCGAGGTAGACGACGTTCAGCGTGTCGCTCACCGGGGCCGAACCGAGCTGCGACACCAACTGCCCGGCGAAGGGCAGGCACGCCACCGTGCCGGCGAAGCAGCCGAACGTCGTCACCTGGACGGCCGAGGCGTGGCCCAGGGCCGGCTTCTGGAACACCACGCCCGCCGCGTAGCAGACGGCCGCCGCCACGCACAGCACCACGCCGATGACCGACGTGCGGCCGCCGCCCGACTCGGCGACGCCGACGACGATCGCACCAGCCAGCGACACCGCCATCCCGGCGCCCAGCCGACGCGGGAACCCCTCGCGCAGCAGCCAGCCGCCGAGCAGCGCGATCAGGATCGGGCCGACGGTGACGACCATCGCGGCGGTGCCCGCGTCCACCTCGCGCTCACCCCAGTTGAGCGTGATCATGTAGAGCCCGAACCACAGCACCCCAGAACCGAGAATGCCCGGCCACGCCGCCCGCGGCGGCCAGCCGTCCCGGCTGACCAGCCACATCACGCCGAGCGCGAGCGAGGCCACGAGCAGGCGCCCGAGCGCGAGCGCGCCCGGTGAGAAATGACCGCCCGCGCTGCGGATCGAGACGAAGGCCGAGGCCCACAGCACCACGGTGACCGCGGCCGCCCCGGCGGCACGAGAGTTATCGCCCACGCCGCCAGGCTAGGCCCCAGACGTTTCGATCCCTGGCGAAAAATGGACACCTGGTTCGGCGGCTAACCCGAGAAGCACGGTAGCCGCATCCGCCACAGAATCTGAATATTTATTCGATTCCCAGCATGTTTTAACGTGGTTGATTCGGGCTTGTGGGTTGATTAGGGGGTCTATAGTGCACCAAAACAACCACGAAGCCCAAATCCACCACGATCTTTTCCAAGCGTGACGCCTCGGGGTTCCCCCATCAGCTCAGGCTGGCCAGGCCCATCAGGTCCGTGCAGGTGGTCCCGTGCAGCGAGACGAACACCATCAGCACGCTGTCGCACGAGCGGCAGCGGACCACGGTGCCGAGCCCGGGCCGGTACACCGCGAGCTCGGCCACCACGCTGACCGCTCCGCAGCCACCGCAGGTGCTAACAGCCATGGTCATGTCCGCGCCGAACACCTCGGCGAGCAGCCCGCCGATCGCGTTGCCGTCCAGCGTGTCGTCGTCCACCGTCAGCCTCCCGTCGTCAGCGGCCCGTCGCGCCGAACCGTTCGGTCTTGACCCGCACCGCCGGATAGCCCAGCCCGACCAGGCCCGCCGCGACCGACTCGACGAAGTTCGTCGGCCCGCAGACGTAGGCGAGCGGCCGGTCCGCGGCCGGCCAGGCCACCTCGGTCAGCATCTGCTGGTCCACCCGCCGGGCGTAGCCGTGCCACTTCGGCGGCTGGGACCTGGTCAGCGTGTGGATCACCTCGACGCCGTACGCCGGCTGGTCGAGCTCGCTGGAGTAGATCACGTCTTCCCAGCTACGCGAGGAGTACAGCAGCCGGGTCGGCACGGAGCTCCCGACCAGGGAGCGGTGCCGCAGGATAGCCCGCAGCGGCACGACGCCCGAACCGCCGGCCGCCAGCAGCAACGGCCCGCCGGTTTCCGTTTCCCAGACGAAGTAGCCGCCGATCGGCCCGCGCACCTCGAGCTGGTCTCCGGGCCGCGCCTCCTCGGTCAGGTACGGGGAGACCTCCCCGTCGTCCAGCCGCTCTACCGTGATCGTGAGCGGCTCGCCCGGCGCCGAGGCGATGGAGTAGGCCCGTTCGGCCTGATAACCGTCGTCGGCGGTCAGCCGGATGTCCACGTGCTGCCCCGCCCGGTGGCCGGCCCAGTCCGGCACCTCCAGCAGCAGCGTGACCGCCGAAGCCGTCTCCCGGGTGACCTGGCCGACCGTGGCGGTCTGCCAGGTCAGTCGCCCGCGTACCGCTGTTCCCGCCATGGGTCTCCGTAGATGTGGTAGCCGTAGTTCTCCCAGAAGCCGGGCTCGTCGGTGTCGCGGAGCCGCAGCCCGCGCACCCACTTGGCGCTCTTCCAGAAGTACAGGTGCGGGACCAGCAGCCGCGCCGGGCCGCCGTGTTCGGCCCCGAGCGGAGCACCCTCGTAGTTGAATGCCACCCAGGCCTTCCCGCCGAGCAGGTCGGCCACGGGCATGTTCGTGGTGTAGCCGCCGTCGCTGAAGGCCAGCGCGTAGCGGCTCTCGTACTCCACCGAGGCCAGCAGGACGTCGAGCGATACGCCCTGCCAGGTGGTGTCCAGCTTGGACCAGCGGGTCACGCAGTGGATGTCCGTGGTCAGCTTCTCGGTGGGCAGGGCGCGGAACTCGTCCCACGTCCAGCTCTTCGGCTCGCGCCCGCCGGTGATGGAAAACGACCAGCGAGCCAGCGGCGTGTGCGGCGTCGGCCCGGCCGACAGGACCGGGAAGTCGCGGGTGACGTACTGTCCGGGCGGGACCCGGTCGGCCGGGGCCGCCTCGCGTTTGCGGTGGAAGCCGCGGGAGACCGGACTCATGCCAGCAGATTATCCCGAACGGGCCTGGTTCACGCAGAGGCAAGCAGGTACACGTTCAGCCCGATGATCAGGGCCGTGACCACCCCCGCGGCCACCACCACCCGCCGCCGGTTCACCAGTTCCCCCATGAGCTTGCGGCTGCTGGTGAAGACCAGCAGCGGGACCAGTGCGAACGGGATGCCGAAGGACAGGAAGACCTGACTCAGGATCAGGGCCTTGGACGGGTCGAAGCCGACGCCGATCACGATCAGCGCCGGGATCATGGTGATGGCGCGGCGGGCGAAGACCGGGATCTGGCGGTGCAGGAACCCCTGCATGACCACCTGGCCGGACATGGTGCCGACGCAGGAGGAGGCGATCCCGGACGCGAGCAGGGCGATCCCGAACACCAGCCCGCTGTGCCCGCCCAGGTACTGGTTCAGGCCGCTGAAGACCTGCTCCAGGTCGTCGCCCACGCCGAAAAGACCGCGCGAGTGGAACACCGCCGCCGCGGTGGCCAGCATGGCCAGGTTGATGATCCCGGCCAGCCCCATCGCGATCGAGATGTCGATCATCTCGTACCGGAAGATCTTGCGCTTGGCCACCGGGTTGGTGCCGACGATCCGCTTCTGGGTCAGCGAGGAGTGCAGGTAGATCACGTGCGGCATCACGGTGGCGCCGATGATGCCGACCGCGAGCAGGACCGACTCGCTCCCGGCGAACTGCGGGACGAACAAGCCGTGCACCGCGCCGGCCGTCGACGGGTGGCTTCTGAGCAGGTTGAGGCCGAACGCGAACACGATCACCGCCACGAAGCCGGTGATCGCCGCCTCGAGGCGGCGGAACCCCCAGACCTGCAGGCCGAGGATGGTGAACGCGGCCACGCCGGTCAGCAGCCCGGAGACCCACATGGACAGCCCGAAGACCATGTGCAGGCCGAGGGCCGCGCCGACGAACTCGGCCAGGTCGGTCGCCATCGCGATCGCCTCGGCCTGCAGCCACAGCAGCACCACGGCGCGGAACGGGAGCCGGTCGCGGCAGACCTCGGGCAGGCTGCGGCCGGTGGCGATGCCCAGCTTGGCGCTCAGCGACTGGATGAGCATGGCCATCAGGTTGGCCGCCAGCACCACCCACAGCAGCGTGTAGCCGAACTTCGAGCCGCCCGCCATGTTGGTGGCGAAGTTGCCCGGGTCGACGTACGCCACCGCGGCGATGAACGCGGGGCCCAGGAACGGCAG
>DAIOWL010000272.1:4607-8319 GCA_036758545.1 Streptosporangiaceae bacterium
TGCAGGCCCTCGTCCAGCGACCCGTACTCGGTCATCAGCGCCGCGCTGCCGCCCCACGGCGTCTGCTCCTCGGCGACCAGGGTGTTGGTCGTGAGCAGCAGGCCGGCCACTGACGCGCCGTTCTGCAGCGCCGAGCGGACCACCCGCAGCGGGTCGATGATGCCCATCTCGATCATGTTGCCGTGCCGGCCCGCCAGCGCGTCGAACCCCTCGTCCGGCCCCATCGTTCGGGTCTGGGCCACGACGTCCGCCGCCTGGTAGCCCGCGTTGGCCGCGATGAAGTAGGCCGGCTCACCCAGCGCCCTGCGGACGATGTCCACGCCGGTGGCGTAGTCGCCGGTGACGTCGAGGCCGTCCAGCACGCCCTCGGAGTGCAGCAGCGCGGCCCCGCCGCCGGCCACGATGCCCTCGGCCATCGCGGCCCGGGTGGCGGACAGCGCGTCCTCGACCCGGTGCTGCAGCTCCTTGAGCTCGGCGTTCGTCGCGGCGCCCACCCGGATCACGGCCACCTTGCCGGACAGCGCGCCGATCCGCTCGTTCAGCACGTCCTCGTCGATGCCGAAGGTGGCCCGCTCCAGCTCGGCCCGCATCTGGTTGAGCCGGAACTCGATCGCGTCCTTGGCGCCGGCGCCGTCGATGATCGTGGTGTTGTCGGCGTTGACCCGCACCTGGGCGGCCCGGCCGAGCTGGTCGGCCGTCATCGTCTCCAGGGTGAACCCCGAGTGCTTGCTGTACACCTCGCCGCCGGTCAGCGAGGCGATGTCCTCCAGCTTGCGCAGCCTGCGGTCGCCGAACCCGGGCGCCCGCACCGCGACGCACTGGAAGATCCCGTTCACGTGGTTGTGCACGAGGAAGCTCAGCGCGGTGCCCTCGACGTTCTCCGCGACCAGGATCAGCGGGCGGGGCGCCCGCATGATCTTGTCGAGGATCGGCATCAGCTCCTGCACCTTGGTGATCTTCTCGCTGCACAGCAGGATGTAGGGATCGTCGACGATCGCCTCGAGGGCCGCCGGGTTGGTCACCATGTACGGCGACAGGTAGCCGTTGTCGAACTGGAAGCCCTCGACGAAGTCGACGGTCATCCCCGGCGTCGCCTTCTCTTCCACGGTGACGATGCCGCCGTCGCCCACGGTGAACAGGGCCTTGGCGATCACGGCGCCCACCGCGTCGTCGTCGTTGGCGGAGATCGCGGCGACCCGGGCGTAGTCCTCCTCGGTCTTCACCGGGTGGGCCACGCCGCGCAGGTACTCGACCAGGTGGCCGACGGCCAGGTCGATGCCCCGCTTGACCAGCACCGGGTTGCCGCCCTTGCCGATCGACTCCATGCCCTCCCTGACGATGGCCTGGGCGATCACCGTGGCGGTGGTGGTGCCGTCGCCGACGATGTCGTTGGTCTTGATCGCGGCTTCCTTGACCAGCTGAGCGCCCATGTTCTCGAACTGGTCCTTGAGGTGAATCTCCCGCGCGATCGTCACGCCGTCGTTGGTGACCACGGGCGACCCGGTGATCTTCTCCAGGATGACGTTGCGCCCCTTGGGGCCGAGAGTCGACTTGACGGCCTCGGCCAGCTGGTCTACGCCAGCCAGCAGCAGGCCGCGAGCTTCAGCGCCGAAGCGCAGTTCCTTGGCCATGAATGACTCCTAAGGGACGAGGATGGCGCGGCCGCGTACGCGGCCGGCGTCGAGGTCGGCGAACGCGTCGGGCGCGGCGTCGAGCGGGTAGGCCTTGGTGTGCAGGGTGACCTTGCCCGCCTGGGCCAGCGCCATGAGTTCGACCAGGTCGTTGTAGGTGCCGACGATGTTCCCGATGATGTTGCGCTCGGTGGAGATGATGCCCAGGGTCGGGATCTCCAGGGTGCCGCCGTAGCCGATGACGTAGTACGACCCGGCCCGGCGGGTCATGTTCCAGCCGTCCATCTCGGCGCCCTGCTCGGCCACGAAGTCGAGCACCACGTGCGCGCCCTGGCCGCCGGTCAGGTCCTTCACCGCGTCGACCTGCGAGCCGTCGCCCACCACGGTGTGGTGCGCGCCGAGTTCCGACGCCAGCTTCAGCGCGTCCGGGTTGCGGTCCACCACGATGATGGTCGTGCCGGTCAGCTCGGCCAGGCACTGGATGCCGATGTGGCCCAGGCCGCCCGCGCCGATGATCACCGCGGTGGTGCCCGGGTAGAGCAGCGGGAGGGCCTTGCGGACCGCGTGGTAGGCGGTGATGCCGGCGTCGGCGAGGGCCGCGACGTCCTTGGGCTGCGTCTCCGGGTTGAGCTTGATGCAGGCCCGGGCCGAGGTCAGCAGGTACTCGGCCATGCCGCCGTCCCGGGACAGGCCGGGGAACTCGCTGTTCTCGCAGTGCATGTCGTCGCCCGCCCGGCAGGCGTGGCACAGGCCGTCGGTCGGCGTGGGGTGCAGGATGACCGTGTCGCCGACGGCCACGTTGGTGACCGCCGAGCCGACCTCGTGCACCCAGCCCGCGTTCTCGTGGCCGAGGATGTAGGGCAGCGGGGTGCCCATGGCGGCGTCCCACTGCCCCTCGATGATGTGCAGGTCGGTCCGGCAGACGCCGGCCCCGCCGATCTTCACGATGACGTCGAGCGGGCCGCTGATCTTCGGCTCGGGCACGTCGTCGATGACCGGCTGGCTGTGGAACTCATGCAAACGGACGGCCTTCATAGGTCCTCCTCGACCTGCTTCGCGGTTTGAAAGTTCAGTGTTCTCCAGAGTCGTCGGGGGGCGGCGTTTCTCCTTCTCCCAACGTGTTGTTGTATCTGTGCCGCAGCATGCCGCGGCAGATGCCGGAGTTCGCCTCGATACTTACCCGGGTGAGCCTGGCCTTGCGCAGGTGCAGCGGCATGGCATCCGCCGTCACGCGCTCGCCGGTAACCGGGTCTATGACCAGCGCGGCGTCGTCCCCGGCCGGCAGGCCGAGATCGGCGCGCCGCCCGCGCAGCCGGTCGAGCGCACGAGAAGGCGGCAGCTCGCCAAGGGTCATCGCGAGCAATGCCGCCGGGTCCTTACCTGCCGCCAGCAGCGGCCGGCAGACCTGATCAGTGCCTGCCATCACCGCCTTGCGCAGGAAGTCGGCACGCAGCCCGTGCAGCTCGCTGACGGCCTCGCCGTCGAAGGTCTGGACGAAGCCGGCCTGGGCGGCCACCCCGTCGTTGATCACGTCGGAGGCGAAGTGATCGTCCAGCACGACCTCGGCGCGGCGTACTCCGGGCACCGCCGCCACCGCGTCGTAGGCGTCGGCGACCATCAGGTAGGCGAAGTTGGGCGCGCAGAAGTAGGTGGGCAGCCGCAGCCGGACCTGCGCGTCCCCGGCCGCGGAGACGGCGCACGACACCACGAACCCGAGCGAGGTGATGGGCTCGTCGAGTTCGGGGTCGCGCACCGTCTCCAGTGCCGCCAGGGCCGCTTCGGCCCGGGCGGATCGCGTCGTGACGGGAGCCGTCATGCCCAGATCATGCCCCCGCGACCGGCTGCGGACTGCCCTCGCCCAGCACCTCGTGCGCGCCGGGCGTGCCGGCCTCGGCGGGCAGCTGGTACTCGGCCGGCACCTCGATGCCGTAGAGAGCGGCGGCGTTCAGGCCGAGGATCTTCTTCTTGCCCGCGACACCCAGCTTCGGGAACTCGGCGTACTCCTCGCGGTCCGGCATCTCCCAGTCGACGAAGCCCTCGATCTGCCACTTCGGCTCCCAGATGCCGTAGTCGCTGCCGAA
>DAIOWL010000273.1:0-6217 GCA_036758545.1 Streptosporangiaceae bacterium
AGCTGGCCGAGCTGCTGCTGCAGCGTCTTGACCGCCGCTGACGGGGGGACGGCCGGGGTTGTCGGCTGGGCCGGGTTGGCGGCCGGGGCGGACGGCTGCGCCGGGTTGGCGGACGGCTGGGCGGGGCTGGCGGGCTGAGAGGCGGTGGCCCGGGGGGCCGGGGCGGGGTGGCTGCTGCCGGTCAGGCCCGAGATGGCCAGCACGATCAGGGCGGCCGCGGCGACGGCGCCGATGGCGATGGCGGCGATGCGGTACCAGGAGGGGCCGTCGCGGTGCGGGCGGGGGGCGCGGCGGGTGTCGCGCGGGCTGGTGGCGGGCTGGTCCTGGGTGTAGAACTGGGTGCTCATGGCGGGGTCTCCGTTTTCCTGTGCTTGCTCCCTGCTGATAGACCCAGTTTCGGCCTGCCCCAGAGCAAAAACCCTAGAGAAACTCCCTAGTTCCCCGCATCCCTAGGAACCCAGCACCCCCGACCCGGCCAACCCGCGACCTGACGTTCAGTTCATGCCGATGGTCTGCTGGTCGGGCTCGATGACGGCGACGATGCGTTCCTCGTCCCGGGTATAGGGCTGGCCGGTGTACTTGGTCGCGATCTGGTCGATGATGGCCCAGGCGGTGTCGCCTTCGAGCCACTCGGTGACCCGGCCGCGGATGATGACCGGCTGGAACGGGTTGTCGGCGGGGGCCAGGGATAGCGCTACCCGAGGGTCGCGGCGCAGGTTGCGGGCTTTGCGCGAGCGCGGCCCGGTGAAGAAGATCACCTGGTCGTCGTGGGTGCCGACGAAGACCGGGGTGGTGTGGGGTGAGCCGTCCGGCAGGACGGTGGCGAGGTGGCCTAGCGAGGTACCGTCGAGGACGCGGCGCACGTCGGGGTCGAGCATGTTCTTCTCCTATCGAGGGTCCGGTGCGGTGGGCTAGTGATCGTGCCGCCTCAGCCAGCCGACGTAGTCCGGTACGGCGCGGTCGACGTCGTACTCCGGCCGGAAGCCGGTGTCCTCGCGCAGCCGGGTGGTGTCGAGGTAGTTGCCCGCGGGCCGGTCGGGATCGTGACTCTCCGGGAGGGTGATGTTCGCGCCCGGAACGGCGGCGTTGATCGCGGCGACGACCTCGCTGTTCCGCACCAGGCGTCCGGTCGAGACGTTGTAGGTGCCGTGGTTCAGCCGCTCCGCGAGCATGAGCAGCGCGATGGCCCGGCCGCAGTCCTTCACGTAGCAGAGGTCGCCGCCGTCCTCGGCGTACGCGGGTGGCCGGGGCGGGGTGAGATCGGGGTCCTCGCCCCAGACGGCCGCGCTGAGCAGGCGGGGAAGCGCGAAGAACGGCGAGTCGGGCAGGCCGAGGGGTCCCCAGATGGTGCCGATCCGCAGGCACACCGCGTCGAACGCGGCGCTGTCGCCGGTCAGCGTGGCGAACAACTCCGCGGTCTTCTTGAACGCGTGGATCTGGTGCGGTGCCACCGCCGGCAGCGGGGCGTCCTCGCGCCACGGGATCTCGTCCACCCCCGCGTACACGCCGATACTGCTGGCGACGGAGAACCGCCGCACGCCCCACACCGTCGCCGCCCTGAGCGCGGTGAGCAGGCCGAGGGTTTCGGCGCGGAGGTACTCGACCGGATCGGGCAGGTCATAGCGGCCCGCCGCGAGGTGCACGATGCCGGTGATCTGGTGCCGCTTCCCGATGTCGAGGAAGGCCGCCTCGTTCGTAATATCCAGCGGCTCGATGACGACCCGGCCGCCGGGCTCGCCGGCGAGGAACTCGGGCAGCTGGGTGGACCGGTGCGCGGTGAGCACGACGGACTCGCCCAGGTCGAGCAGGGCCCGGGCGGTGTGCGACCCGATCGAACCCAGGCCGCCGGTAACGAGAATCATTCAGATCGTTCCACCTCGGGTTCGAGCATGGTCTCCCTCACGTCCCGATTCGGTAGCGCAGGTGGGTGACTCCGGGTGCGGGCACCGCCTCGACCAGGCTCAGTCCGATATGGGCGGGCAGTTCCTGGAAGAAGCGGCGGCCGTGGCCGAGGAGCACGGGAACCTGGTGCAGGATCACCTCGTCGAGCAGTCCGGCGCGCAGCGCAGCCGTGACGACACCGCCGCCCATGACCGCGACGTCCCGATCGCCAGAGCTGGCTCGGGGTGTCGCCATTGCCGTACCAGTCGAAGAGGATGCCACCGTCACCGAGTCCGTGTCCGGGACCGGGATCGCGTCCGGTGATGAAGCCGTCGACGGAGACGGCCAGTGAGGTGAAGACCTTGTCCATGACGACAGATGCTAGGGCGGACCGCACGGCGGCGGCTTGAACGAATCGTGCACATCGCGCGCCGGAAAGACTCGCTACGCTGAAGACGTGGATCGCGCTCAGGCGTACGACGAGCGCCTGCCGCTGCCTGCCCTGGCCGCACGGGTCCGCACGGTCTGGATCCAGCGCGCCGGCCCGCGGCCGGTGCTGCAGCGCAACCTGCCCACCGGGGGCGTCGAGCTCCAGTGCCCGATGGGCGCCACGCCACGGCTCGTCGGCCCGCTCACCCGGGCCACGGTCGAGATCCTGCCCCCCGGCCTGACGATCGTGGGGGCACGGTTCTGGCCGGGAGCAGCATCACCCTTGCTCGGCGTGCCCGCTGACGAACTGGTCGACCAGCTCGTGCCGTTCGATGACGTGCGGAACGAGGCGTCGGATCTGTCAGCCCAGCTGGCGGACGCTCCCCGGCCGAACGCGGCGCTGCAGGTGCTGCAGCTCGACCTGCTGCGCCGCCAGGCGCGCATGCCACCCCCGGACTCGCTCGTGGTCGAGGCGGTGCGCCGGCTGATGCCGTGGCGGCCGACGGGAATCGGCCTGCTGACGGAGGACCTGGCGATCTCGGAGAGCCAGCTGCGGCGCCGGTTCCTGGCTGAGGTCGGCATCGGGCCGAAGACGCTGCAGCGAACGCTGCGCTTCCAGGGCTACCTCGCGCTGGCCCAGGCGACCAGGCCCGGCAGTCTGGTGGCCGACCTGGCGGCCGAGGTCGGGTACGCCGACCAGGCGCACCTGAGCCGCGAGTGCGTGCGGCTGACCGGCCTGACTCCGCGAGAGCTGCTCGGCGACGCGGTCGACCGGTGCGGTTGCGGGCACGACCATGCGGCGTCGTACGGGCCGTTCCTGGCCGCTCGCCCGCGGGCCGCGCTGACGGGCTGAGGGCGCTCGTTCCGTTCAAGCCGGAGATGCCCACGTGGAGCTAGCGTCGGATGCGTGCACGAGTTGCGTTCCTTGCGGGCGGCCCTCGACGGAGAGCTGATCACACCGGATTCAGCTGCGTACGAAGCCGCGCGCCGTCCAGCGCTGGCCCGATTTCACCATGTGCGCCCGCTCGCCGTGGTCAGGTGCGCCTCCACCCGGGACGTGACGCGCACGCTTGCCTTCGCGCGGCACAGCGGCACGCACGTCGTACCCCGCGGAGGCGGCCACTGCTTGGCGGGCCGGTCGTCGACAGCGGGTCTGGTCCTCGACCTGAGCCGCCTCGACTCCGTCGCCGTCCGCCCTGACGGGAGCGCGAGGATCGGCGCAGGCGCACGCCTGGCCCAGGTCTACGACGGGCTGCACCGATCCCGCCGCGCCGTGCCGGCGGGCTGTGGCCCCACGGTCGGGATCGCCGGCCTGACCCTCGGCGGCGGGCTCGGCCTCCTGGGACGACTCCACGGGCTGACCTGCGATGCCCTGCTGAGCGCCCAGGTCGTGCTCGCCGACGGGCGTGTCGTCGACTGCGACCTCGACCGGGAACCGGAGTTGTTCTGGGCGCTGCGGGGCGCCGGCGGGGGGCAGTTCGGTGTGGTCACCTCTCTTGTGTTCGCCACGGCCGCCGAGCCGCGCGCCACGCGTTTCGAGTTGCGCTGGCCCGAGACGGCCGCCGCCGACGTCGTCGCCGGCTGGCAGGGCTGGGCATCCGAGGCCCCGGACGACGTGACCGCCAACCTGAGCATCGTCGCCGAGCCGGGCCACCCGCCGCGCATCGTCGTCTTCGGTGCCGCGCTGCGCGAGGCCGAGCCCGCCACCGTGCTTCTCGAGCGCCTGGCTGTCCGCGTGGGCGTCAGGCCCGAGATCCGCCATCACGTCCTGACCTGGCGTGATCTGAAGCGATCGTTCGCCGGCCCGGAGTCGTACGGCGCGGCTCCGACGGTCAGCCGTTCGGAGTTCTTCTCCCGCCCGATGCCGGCATCGGCGGTCGTCCCGCTGATCGACGAGCTCGCGTCCGGGGCGGCCCCCGGCCGGCGCGAGCTCAACTTCACGGCCATGGGTGGTGCGTACAACCGCGTGCCGGCCGACGCGACCGCGTTCGTCCACCGCAGCGAGCGGTTCCTGCTGGATCACGTCGCCTGCGAGGGGGACCGATGGCTCGACCGGTCCTGGGCGCTCGCGCATGCCTTCGCATCCGGCCGCGTCTATCCGAACTTCCCCGACCCTGGTCTCGACGACTGGGCGACCGCCTATCACGGCGGCAACGCCGAGCGCCTTCGGGCGGTCAAGCGCAGCTACGATCCCGAGAGGCTCTTCCGCTTCCCGCAGGCGATCTGATGGCCCGGGACCTCGAACCCTCAGGCCTAGACGAGAATGAGGAAAGAGGGGAGCAGGAATGCATGTCGCCGACCAGATTCTTGTCGAGGCATTCGAGGTGCAGATCGGCGGCGAGCGGATCGGTCCTGAAGCGGTCTTCCCGGACTGGTCACGCCTGGACCGTTTCGGGATCGTCGTCACCGAGCCGCTCGGCGGACTCGGGGCGAGCCTGCTGCTGCAGCTCGCGATCGCGAAGTTTTACTCGGTGCGCCCGGATCGGCGCACGAGCATGGCGATGTACCCGGAGATCTATCTCTTCCATGTCGGTGGCCCGCATGGGGACTTCAGTTATTTCGACTTCTGGCCGCCCCGGAAGGAAGTACGGGTGGCCGCCGCTCAGCCAGTTTCGCTGCTCGAGGCGATCAACGCCCACGGGATCACGCGCCTGGCCATGCCTGGAGGTGATATGGGCGCGGACAGCGTTCTGCAGACCGGGCCGAGTACCTGGGCCGAACAGGCGAGCGCGATGGAGCGCCTGCGCTCGTGTTTCGGGTACGCCCCGGACGGTCACGTCGCCGGCGGCGACGTCCGGATCTCGTCGCGCGATCCGCGTGTCCACGAGAACATCACGGCCTCGGTGACCCCTCTTCCCGATGCGATCGCCTTTCGTGAGGAGCTCGCGTCGCTCACGCTGCCAAGCTGGCCCGATCCCTCGGTGGCGGCCGACGGATACCGGTGGGCCGACGTGGTCGAGCGTCGCGTGGACGAGGTACCCCAGCCGGTTCGCGATCGTGTCGCCGAGGCCCTGGCCGCGCGTCTGCGTTCTGGCGAACTCGTCGAGACGTACCGCCGGATCACGACAGCGGAGGCCCTCGCCTACATCGCGGGCGGATTCCGCGCGTCCGCGAATCAGTGAGGTAAGGCGCGGAGGCCGGCCCGTTCGGCGGCCTGCTGGTTGCGGACGGCCCAGGGCTGGAGGATGGCGTATACCGCCTCCGACGTGGGCACGGCCACAGCATGCTGTGCGGCCCGGCGGACAACGAAACCATGCAGGGCTTCCAGCTCCATGCGGCGTCCGGCCACCAGATCGTCGTGCAGGGATGAGAAGCTGCCCGGCTCTATGGTCTGCGCCAGGGCCAGGGCGCTGTCCTGGGCGGCCTGCGGCACGGGGCTGCCATCCGCCTCGGCCACGGCGCATACCTCCGCAACCAGGCGCTTGAAGGCGGCCCAGGCAGCATCTACGCTGCGGATCTCCCCGATCGGCAGCCGCACCGCCGCGGTCATGCCTGCCTGCGCGCAGATGAAGGCGAGCTTGGCCCATAGCACCGAGGAGATGCTCGCCGACAGCTCCGCCTGGAAACCGGCCCGTTCGCACCAGGCCAGCAGGCACTGTGCCCGCTGGGTGGCGCGGCCGTCCAGCTCCCCGAACGTGATGCTCGCCGGCCCGCCGCTGTGCACGATCACGCCCGGCTCGGCGATCCCGGCGAAGATGAACGCGGCCCCGCCCATCACGTGGTCTTCCCCGACCGCCCGGGCGAGCTTCTCCTCGTTCTCGACCCCGTTCTGCAGCGACACCACCGCCGTGCCGTCACCCAGCAACGGCCCCAGCCGGGCTGCGGCCGCGTCGGTATCGAAGGTCTTCACGCAGAACAGCACGAAGTCGCACGGGCCGATGTCAGCCGGATCGTCGGTGGCCTGCAC
>DAIOWL010000273.1:6317-8298 GCA_036758545.1 Streptosporangiaceae bacterium
AGAACAGCACGAAGTCGCACGGGCCGATGTCAGCCGGATCGTCGGTGGCCTGCACTCGTACCTGGAAGTCGCCCTTGACGCTGCGTACCCTCAGCCCGTGCTCGCGCAGGGCCTGCAGGTGAGCGCCCCGCGCGAGGACGTGCACCTCCGCCCCGGCCTGGGCGAGCCGGGCGCCGAAATAGCCTCCGACGCCACCCGCCCCGTAGACAGCTATCCGCGTCATTCTCCCGTCCCCTCGGACCGCAGCATTATCTCGTACTGCAGCGCGCCATGCTCGCGGTGGACGAGGTCGGCCCGGACGTTGCGCAGCAGTCGTGCCATCGCCGGATTGTCGGCCGCGACCAGCGCGGTGAAGCGGCGGATGCCTTCGGAGCGGGCACGCTCGGACAGCTGAGCCACCAGTTCGGTGCCGAGCCCTCGGCCTTGCCAGTCGTCGATGACGGTGACCGCGATCTCGGCGGCCTGCGGGTCGGCGGCGTCGCGGATGTAGCGGGCGATGCCGACACCGCGCCCGTCCGCATGATCCAGCGCGCCGAGCGCCTCGTGGTTGTGGTGGTCAACGTCGGTAAAGTAGCCCAGCTCGGCTGATGACAGTTCCTTCTTCGGCGACAGGAACCGCAGCCGGCGGGACCGGGCGCTCAACCGGGCGAAGCCGTCCGCCAGCAGCGGAGCGTCAGCGCGGCGGACCGGCCGGATCAGCACCGCGGACCCGTCGCGGAGCACGACCGGCCTGCCTGCCGCCGCGGCCGTCGCACTACTCCGCCTGCGCTGCAGCCGGGCCTGCCGGTTCCGCCTGTCGGTCTCCGCCTGCGCCAGAAAACTCTGATGGCGCTCTTGGGCGAACGCCGCATAAATATGGGGGCTTAGCATGGGATCGCTTCCTTATGGTTGATCAGCTCGGCACCGTTGTGCCGCTCTGTCCAGGGTCATGGAGAGGGAGCGGCCGCACATCGGTGGCCGCCACGGATTCCGGCTGCCGCGGCTACTGAATCCGGCTATGGCGCTACTGATTCAGGGCTCGGTGGCCGTATCCGTGCTAGAGCCCGGCTCGATCGTCCCTTCTACACTCATGACATGAGGCGGGGCATGCTGGAACGCGACGCCGAACTGTCAGCGCTCGCCCATGCCGCGCGGGAGGCCGCCGACAGGCACGGCTCCGTTGTGCTGGTCAAGGGCGAGGCCGGGATCGGCAAGTCCAGCCTGGTCGAGGCGTTGCGCTCGCACCTGCCCGCCGAAGGCAGGATGCTGGTTGGCTACTGCGATGATCTGGCCACACCACGGACCCTTGGCCCGTTCCGCGATCTGGTCGGCAGCGTCGGAACCGAGCTCAGCCGCGCCGTGACGGACGGCAGCGAACGCGACCGCGTGCTCACCGCCCTGCGCACCGAACTGACCTGGCCCGAACATCCGACCGTGCTGGTCATCGAGGACGTCCACTGGGCCGACGACGCGACGCTCGACGCGCTGCGCTACCTCATCCGGCGGATCGCCGACCTGCCGGCCGTGCTCGTCCTGACCTACCGCGATGACGAACTGAACCGCGAGCACCCGCTGCACGGCCTGCTGGGCCAGGCATCCCGCAGCGACCACGTACGGCATCTGCCGCTGCGCCGGCTGTCGCAGCAAGCGGTGCGGCAGCTCAGCGCGGAAAGCCCGGTCGACGCCCATGACCTGTTCGAGCTGACATCCGGGAACCCGTTCTTCGTGCACGAACTGCTCGCTTCGGCGCAGGGCGAGCGCGTTCCGCCCACCATCGCCGATGCCGTACTGGCGCGGGTCCGGAGCCTGGACTCTTCGGTGCAGGACGTGCTCGAGCAACTGGCCGTCGTCCCGTCCGCGCTGGACCGCTGGCTCGTGGACGTGCTCGTGCCCGGCGCGGGCCAGGGCGGTGAAGGGACGATGGCGGCGCTGGCGGCCGCCGAAGAGCGCGGACTGCTCTCCGTGTCCACCCGCAAGATCGCATTCCGGCACGAGCTGACCC
>DAIOWL010000274.1:0-6995 GCA_036758545.1 Streptosporangiaceae bacterium
GCGGCCAGCACCGCGCCGGCCAGCACGTCGCCGTGCCCGTTCAGGTACTTGGTGGCCGAGTGCACCACCAGGTCGGCGCCGAACTCGAACGGCCGGGTCAGCACCGGCGTGGCCACCGTGTTGTCCACCGCGACCCGGACCCCGGCCGCGTGCGCGAGGTCGCAGACGGCGGCCAGGTCGGTGATCTCCCACATCGGGTTGGCCGGGGTCTCCACCCAGAGCAGCCGGGTCCGGCCGGGCCGGATGGCCGCGGCCACCGCGACCAGGTCGCCGGTGTCGGTGAACTCGACGTCCAGGCCCCAGGTGAGGGCGAATTCGGCCAGCCACTTGCGCACGCCCCAGTACAGGACGCGGGAGACCAGGACGTGGTCGCCGGGCAGCAGCGACTGGAACACCGCTGTGGCCGCCGCCATCCCCGAGCCGAACAGCGCGCAGGCGCAGCCGCCCTCCAGCGCGCCGCCCTCCAGCGCGGCCAGCAGCTGCTCGGCGTGCTCGGAGGTCGGGTTGTCGGCCCGGGTATAAACGCGGCCCTGCTGGTAGGAGCCGTCCGGCTGCTGCTCGTAGTTCGTCGACAGGTTGATCACCGGGGCCAGGCCGCCGGAGACCGGGTCGGCCTCGCCCAGGCCCTGGGCGGCCAGGGTCTCCGGCGACACGTCCTGCTGGTCCATAAGGCGATCCTGGCCCCCTCTTCCGGGGCTTAATACCCCTGGGGGGTATAGTGGTCTTACCCGATGACATGACGGAGGCGAGGCGATGACCTCGGCAACTTACCAGGTCACGGTGGCCGAGCTGGCGATCGGGGGGATGACCTGCGCGTCCTGCGCGGCCAGGATCGAGCGGAAGCTGAACAGGCTGGACGGGGTCAGCGCCGCGGTCAACCTGGCCACCGAGACCGCGCGGGTGACGTTCCCGGCGAGCGTCAAGGCCGAGGACCTGGTCTCGGCGGTCGAGCGGGCCGGCTACACCGCGGTGCTGGCGGGCGGGCGGCGAGACGAGCCGGACGAGACGGTCGGGTGGCCGTGGCGGCTGGTGACGTCGCTGGTCCTGGCCGTCCCGGTGGTGCTGCTGGGGATGGTCCCGGCGTGGCAGTTCCCGGGCTGGCAGTGGGTCAGCCTGGCGCTGGCGTCGCCGGTCGCGGTGTGGGGGGCGTGGCCGTTCCACCGGGCCGCGCTGGCCGGGGCCCGGCACGGCGCGGCCACCATGGACACGCTGATCTCGGTCGGGGTGACCTCCGCGTATCTGTGGTCGCTGTACGCGCTCGTCTCCGGCGGGGAGGGCGAGACGTACCTGGAGGTCGCGGCGGGGGTGACCGCGCTGGTGCTGCTCGGCCGCTGGCTGGAGGCGCGGGCCAGGCGGCGTTCGGGCGCGGCGCTGCGAGGCCTGCTGTCGCTGGGCGCCAAGGACGTCGCGGTGCGGCGCGACGGCACCGAGGTCCGCATCCCAGCGGCCGAACTAGCCGTCGGCGACGAGTTCGCCGTCCGCCCCGGCGAGACGATCGCCGCGGACGGAATCGTGATCGCGGGCCGTTCGGCCGTCGACACCTCGATGCTCACCGGCGAGCCGGCCCCGGCCGAGGTCGGGCCGGGCGACCCGGTGACCGGCGGGTGCGTGAACGCCGGCGGCCACCTGGTGGTCCGGGCCGGCCGGGTCGGCGCGGACACCCAGCTGGCGCAGCTGGCCCGGCTGGTCGCGCAGGCCCAGGCGGGCAAGGCGCCGGTGCAGCGGCTGGCCGACCGGATCTCCGCGGTGTTCGTGCCGGCCGTCATCGGCATCGCGGCGGCCACGCTGACCGGGTGGCTGGCGGCGGGAGCCGGGGCCGGGGCGGCGTTCACCGCCGCGGTCGCCGTGCTGATCATCGCCTGCCCGTGCGCGATGGGCCTGGCCGCGCCGACCGCGATGCTGACCGGAACCGGGCGGGCGGCGCAGCTCGGGATCGTGATCAAGGGCCCGGAGGTGCTCGAGTCGACCCGCGCCATCGACACCGTCGTGCTGGACAAGACCGGCACCGTCACCACCGGGCGGATGAGCCTGGCCGACGTGGCCGCGGCGCCCGGGGTGGACGCGGACGACCTGCTGCGGCTGGCCGGGGCGGTGGAAGGCGCCTCGGAGCATCCGATCGGCGCGGCGGTGGCGGCCGGGGCCCGGGAGAGGTTCGGCGGGCTGCCTTCTGCGGAGGGGTTTGACAGCGCCCCGGGCCTGGGGGTTTCTGGTGTCGTGGACGGGCGGCTCGTGGTCGCCGGGCGGGCGGACTGGCTGTCGTCGGCGTGGGGGTGGCCGGTGCCGGACGGGCTCGCGGCGCGGGCGGCCGCGGCGGAGGCGGCCGGGCGGACCGTGGTGTTCGCCGGCTGGGACAGGGCCGTCCGCGGCGCGCTGGTGGTGTCCGACACGATCAAGCCGACGTCGCCGGAGGCGGTCCGGCGGCTGCGCGGCCTGGGACTGTCTCCGGTGCTGCTCACCGGCGACAACGAGCGCGCCGCCCGTTCGGTGGCCGAGGCGGTCGGCATCGGCGAGGTGATCGCCGGCGTGCTGCCGGCCGGCAAGGTCGAGGCGATCCGGCGGCTGCAGCAGGCCGGGCGGGTGGTGGCGATGGCCGGCGACGGGGTCAACGACGCCGCCGCGCTGGCCCAGGCCGACCTGGGCCTGGCCATGGGCACCGGCACCGACGCCGCGATCGAGGCGTCCGACCTGACCCTGGTCCGGGGGGACCTGCTCGCCGTGCCGGACGCGATCCTGCTGTCGCGGTGCACGCTGGCCACGATCAAGGGCAACCTGTTCTGGGCGTTCGGCTACAACGCGGCCGCCATCCCGCTGGCCGCGCTCGGCTTCCTCAACCCGCTGATCGCCGCGGCCGCGATGGCGTTCAGCTCCGTGTTCGTGGTAGGGAATAGCCTGCGGCTGCGGCGCTGGCGTCCGCCGGCCGGTCGCTGAGCTCGTCATCCTGGTCATCCTGGTCGTCCTGCTCGATCCGCTCGATCCGGGGACCGAAGGCCAGGGGCGTCTCGGCGCGGCTCGGGGACGGGCCGGGCAGGGCACGGAACGGGGCGGCAAGGGTAGGCAGGATGTACCGGCGGTTGCGGATCAGCGCGAACAGGGCGATTCCGCCGTAGACGGCGCACAGCAGGTAGCGGGCGCCCTGGCCGGGCAGCGCGTACTGCACCGCGAACAGCCCGAGCAGGGTGAAGGCCAGCCAGCGCGGGAAGCGCAGGGTCAGCAGCGCGGCCACGCCGAGCAGCGTCTGGCCCGCGGTCAGCAGGAACTCCTCGACCTGCCGGCTGTCCAGCACCAGCGCGGTCCCGCCGCCGCCGGCCAGGTAGGCCAGCGGGATGCTGCCGACCAGCAGCGTCCACTGGTTGACCTTGCTGGAGATCAGGGTGCCGATCGCGTCGGACCCCTTGCCGTGCACCGCGAACAGGATGGCCACGATGAACTCCGGCGCCTCCGACGCCAGCGGGGCCACCCACTGCACCAGCAGGAACCGGTCGATGCCGAGCTGGGTGCCGGTGCTGATGAGGGACTCGGCGAATGGTTCGGCCGAGGCCACGATGACGGCCGCGGCGAACACGAACAGGCCGGTCACCAGCAGGCGCCGGGCACGGCGCGGCAGGTCACCGATCCGGGCGGCGGGCCCGACCAGGTCCGGCTCTCCAGGCTCGGCCCGGGAGGCCTTCCACAGGTAGAAGACGAAGAAGCCGAGCAAGGCGAAGCCGAGGACCAGGCTGATCTGACCGGACAGCGGGATCAGGAACGCCGCGATCGAGGCGATGAACAAGAACCCCAGCTCGGTCCGGTAGCCGGACTGCAGCACCAGTTCCCGGACGCTGCGGCCGGACCGCCGGGACGCCACCCACAGCGAGATGATCACCACCACCGGCCAGCCCAGGCCCAGCAGCAGCCGGTTGGATCCGGTCATGTTGGCCGCCGCGTACTGCACGTAGTCCGGGTTGTGCCCGGCGGTGTAGGAGAAGTACAGGTCCACCGCGTACTCGGGCAGTACCGCGATGATGGCCAGGATGGCGATGGCCAGCGGGCCGCCGATGTCCAGCCGGGCTGCTTCGGCGGCCCAGGCCAGCAGGAAGGACGCGGCGACCACGGCCGTGCCGAACGCCGCGAGGCTGAGTGCGGCGGCCGGGTGCACGCCGCCCAGGCGCAGGACCAGGGCAGGGACAGTGAGCGCGACGCACACTGCTATCGGCTGACCGGCCGGCCGGGCCAGCTTCGGGGACATGAAGATCCTCCGGAGACGGACGCGCCGCCCGGACGGAGACCGGGGTACCCCGGCCAGGCGACTTAGCTGGCCGAAGGTCTCGCCCACCCTGGGTCGGGCCCTGCCACCGGAGGGCCACGAAGCCCTCAGTATGTCGACGACAGGTTGCCGGACTACTCCCCTTCAGACGCTCATAGTGTATCGATCATTTTGTTGATTGCGCAACTGACGATATCTTTGTGAGACACGTCACCCATGGCGTAACCGGCCGGAGCAAAGCAGACTGAGACAATGCTGAACGAGTCCACGCCGCCAGGGCTGCCGGACTCACGCCTCGGCACCGAACCCACCCAGCCCCAGCTGCAGTCGGCCGCGGCGACGTTCGCGCTGCTCGGCAGCGCGCCCCGGCTGCACCTGGCCTGGCTGATGGCGCACGAGACCTCCGACGTCGGCACGCTGGCCCGGCGGGTCGGCCTCAGCATCCCCACCACCAGCCAGCACCTGGCCAAGCTGCGGCTGGCCGGGATCGTCTCGGCCCGGCGCGAGGGCCGCCATACCTACTACACGGTCGAGGATCCGCACGTGCTGACCATGCTCGACCAGATCTTCGGCCACATCGCCCCCGACGGCACCCTAGCCCCCGACCCCTGACCCCCGCCGCCGCCGCCCGCCGCCGGGGCGACGGAAACCCCGGCCCGTTTTTGGGGTGAAGGGGCCCTTGCCCCCATCTATCGGGGATGGGGGCCCCTTCACCCCATTTGGGGCGGGGGCAACCGAGGGCGGGAGTGAAGGGTGGGGCCAGCGAGGGCTCGCGGGCGAGCCGCACATAACCAGCGCGATGTCGGACCGCCGTGCTAGTCGCCGTCCGTACGGTTGGCTCCGCTCACGGCTAGCTGCGCATTCACGGCGTGATCGACGTTTCCGTGAATCTTGTCGTCACCAATGCGACCCAGGAAGCCGTCGCGCTCCAGCACCTCGCGGACTGGGGGCTTCAGCCGGGCGAGCCGCAGGGTCACGCCGGCTTGCCTGGTGAGGTCGAGGATCTCGCTCATCTTGGCCGACCCTTGTGAGTCGATGAAGTCCATTCCCCCGCAATCGAGCACGATCGCGGTGCTGCCGGGCGCCGACAGCGCGACCTCCCGGACCCGGTCCTCCAGGGCGTCGGCAGTGGCGAAGAACAGGCCGCCGTCCAGGCGCAGGATCGTGACCCCGGCGAACTGCTCGTCCCCAGGGTGCTCGTCCAGCTCCCGGAAAACCTGAGTGCCTGGCTCGCGCGCCAGCACCGGCATGGGCGGATGAGTCGCCACGAAGATCAGCCAGATCAGAGAAAGACCGATTCCGATTATCACCCCGGCGAGAACGCCGACAAGGAGCGTCGCGGCGATCGCGGCGACCGCGATCCAGAAGTCGAAGCGCTGCACCCGGGCCAGGCGGCGCATCTCGGGCACGTCCATCATCCCCATGACCACCGCCTCGATGATCAGGGCGGCCAGCACCGGCTTGGGCAAGACCGAGAAAACCGGCGCCAGCACCAGGAGGGTCGCAAGGACGATCACGCCGGTCGTGAGGGACGCGAGCCCGGTGCGCGCGCCCGAGTGGTCGTTCAGCGAGCTGGCGGACAGGCTCGTCGAGACCGGCATCCCCTCGAACAGGCCAGCGCCGACATTCGCCATGCCCTGGGCGACCGATTCCTGGTTGACGTCGATCCGGTAGCGGTGCCTGGCCGCGAAGGTCCTGGCATCACCGGCCGTCTGCGAGAACCCGATCAGGACCAGCGCCACCGCAGCGATCGCGACCGTGCTCGCATGCCCGCTCAGCACCTGAGTACTGGGAACCTGGAAGGCCGGCAGGCCTCTGGGCACCTCGCCGACCAGGGCAACGCCGTGGGAGCCAAGGTCAAAGAGCCATGACGCGAGCAGGCCGCCGACCACCAGGACCAGAGCACCGGGGATTTTCGGCGCGATCACCCGTACGCCGAACACGACGACGAGCGCGACCACGCCGACCAGAACGGTCACCAGACTGGAATCGCCGAGCGACCCGAGCCAGGACCACAGCTCCTGGAGCGGGTTCGAGCCGGTGACCTTGGTCCCGGTCAGCTTGGGGAGCTCGCCGATCACGACATCGATCGCCGCGCCGAACAAGAAGCCGGTGACCACGGCCCGCGAAAGGAACTGCGCGATCCACCCCATCCTCAGCACCGCGAGCAACAGGAACAAGACACCGGAGGCCAGGGTGATCGCCGCCACGAAGGACGCCACGTCCTGGGTTCCGGTGATCCCGGCCACCGCGACCGCGCTCGCCGCGACGGCCGCGAGCCCCGAACTCGGCCCGGTCGAGATCTGGCGGCTTGTCCCGAAGAGCGCGTAAAGGATCGCGCCGGCGGCCGCGGCATACAGGCCGTTCTGCAGCGGGACCCCGGCAATCCCTGCGTAACCGAGGTTCTTGGGCACGACCAGGGCGGCGACGGCGACCCCGGCGATCAGATCGCCCCTGAGCCAGCCGCGCTCGTAGGAGCGGATCCATCCGACTATCGGGACGAGGCGCCACCGGTCGCGCACCGGACCTGGCTGGCTCCCTGTCATCGGTCCACCTGAACGGGGTGCCGGACGCGGAGCGCGCTCTCCATCGCCCGATTGTCGGATCCCGGCGGCCTCGGCGCCTCACCCAGCTCCGGGTGAGTTCCCGGTGAACAGTGCGGAGACTGTAGCGGGCCAGGTTCGGCTCGGCGGCCCCTCGCGGAAAACCAGTAGGGAGACCGGCGGGGGCGGGTTAATGATGGGGCCGTGGG
>DAIOWL010000274.1:7005-8247 GCA_036758545.1 Streptosporangiaceae bacterium
GATCCGGTCACGCTGGTCTACCTGTGCCTGGAGGTGGCGGGCTGCCCGACGGTATGCCGGCACTGCTGGGCTCAGGGCACCGGGTACGGGATGATGCCGCTGCCCGACATCGAGTGGGTACTGGAGCGGGCGCACGAGTACTGCGACGGCCGCGGGCTCGGCTTCGATTCCTACCCGATGCACGAACTGGCCGCCCATCCGGACGCGGCAGAGCTGTTCTCCCTGTTCAACTCGCACAGCGGGACTGCGGCCGGGGGGACGATGTTCGAGCCATGGCCCACGATCGGGGTGCCGCTGGCGCTGCGCGAGGACTGGCGCGGCGTGCTGCGGGCCGCGGCCGGTACCGGCACTGAGCACCTCTGGCTCGCCTTCCACGGGGTCGGCGCGGTACACGACCGGCAGGTGAGCCGGCGCGGCGCCTACGCCGAAACCTGCCTGGCCGCCGAACGGGCGCGGAAGGCGGGGCTCGGTGTCGGCTGCAACGTCTTCCTCACTCGAGACAGCCTGCCCCAGCTGGACGAGCTGATCGGCGTCGTCGGTCGGCTGGCCGACGAGGGGCGCGTGCTTCGAGCCGCCCGGGTTCTTGCCGACACCCCGGTCGCGACACCTCGAGCGGCAGCGGCTCACCCTCCCTGACCTGGCGCCGTGGGCAGCCCGGCTCGGCGAGCTGGCCAACCCGGTCTGCCGCTCCCAGTGGGCCGACCTGGAGACCCGTACCGAGGCCGCCTGGGTCCGGCGGGCCCTGGCCGGCGACTGGCCCGAGGGCCCGGCTCGTGCGCCGGGGGAACTCGCCCTGGTGTGCCGACCCGGCTTCGACGTCTATTCCGGGCTGGCGGGCCTGTACTGGACCCGGCACGGGAACCTGCGCACCGACGGCGTCGCCGCGGTGCTCGGCCGTGCGCTGGAGCGGGGGCGCGAGCGCGACGACGAGCTGTGGTTCGGGCCCGGGCCGCTGCCCGCGCCGGACGAACTGGCCGCCCGGTACGGCGACGCCGCCGGGCTCGGGGTGCACATGGGCCCGGAATCCGTGCGGTACCTGTGGCTAGACCGCGCGGGCCGGGCCGCTCGCGGTGGATCGTGAACTCCGAGAGCTTCGCCACGGGCCACCGCCCGGCCAGTCCCCAGTGACGAGCACGCCGGCGATCACAAGCACCCCGCCGGCCAGGACGGCCGCGGTCGCCCGCTCACCGAGGAAGACCATCGCGCCCAGCACGCTGACCACCGGCTCCAGGTACAGCAGCC
>DAIOWL010000275.1:0-3450 GCA_036758545.1 Streptosporangiaceae bacterium
CCAGCAGGAATCCATGCTCGTGGTGAGCGCGCACGCCGCCGACTTCGTCTGGCGCGCGGGCGGCGCGGTGGCGCTGGCGGCCTCGCGCGGCGACCGGGTCACGGTGCTGTGCCTGAGCTACGGCGAGCGAGGCGAGTCGGCCAGCGCCTGGCGGGCGGGCAAGACGCTGGAGGAGATCAAGGCGCAGCGCCGGGGCGAGGCCGAGAGCGCCGCGGCCGCGCTCGGGGCCGCGATCGAGTTCCTCGACGCCGGGGACTACCCGCTGCGCGAGACCGACGAGCTCGTCGAGCGCATCGTCGGCGTATACCGGGAGGTCAACCCGTCGGTGGTGCTCACCCACACGCTCGCCGATCCGTACAACGGCGATCACCCGGCGGCCGGCCAGATGGCGCTGCGCGCCCGGGTGCTGGCCCAGGCGATCGGGTATCCCGCTCCCGGCGAGCCGATCGGCGCCCCGCCGGTCTTCCTGTTCGAGCCGCACCAGCCGGAGATGTGCGGCTTCAAGCCGGAGGTCCTGCTGGACATCACGCCGGTCTTCGACGCCAAGCGCAAGGCGATGGAGTGCATGGGCGCCCAGCAGCACCTCTGGGAGTACTACACCGACCTGGCCAGACGGCGCGGCACGCAGCTCAGGCGCAACGCCGGGCCCAACCTCGGCCTGCCGTCGAACACCATGGGCGAGGCCTACATGCGAGTGTTCCCACACGTCACAGACAGGCTGAACTGATGAGCACCGTGATCGTCACCGGCGTTACCCGGGCCGACCTCGGGGTGGTCGACCAGCTGGCCGAGCTCGGGGTGGCCACCGTGCACGAGGCGATCGGCCGGGCCGGGTACCTCGGGCCCGGCCTGCGCCCGATCCAGGAGGGCGTGCGGACCGGCGGTACCGCGGTCACCGCGCTGTGCTGGCCCGGCGACAACCTCATGATCCACGCGGCGGTGGAGCAGTGCCAGGCCGGCGACCTGCTGGTGGTCACGACGACCTCGCCGTGCACCGACGGGATGTTCGGTGAGCTGCTGGCCACCTCGCTGGCCGCGCGCGGGGTCCGCGGGCTGGTCATCGAGGCCGGCGTCCGGGACGTGGCCGAGCTGCGGGCGATGGGCTTCGGTGTCTGGTCGGCGGCGGTCAGCGCTCAGGGCACGGTCAAGGAGACGGCGGGTTCGGTCAACGTGCCGGTCTCGATCGGGGGGCAGATCGTCCGGCCGGGTGACGCGATCATCGCCGATGACGACGGCGTGGTGTGCGTGCCCCGGGCCGACGTCGGCCAGGCACTCGAGGCGGCGCGGGCCCGGGTGGCCAAGGAGGAGCAGAGCCGCAAGGCCCTGGCCGACGGCCAGCTCGGCCTCGACCTGTACGGCCTGCGCGACAAGCTCGCGGCGCGCGGCGTGCGGTACGTCGCGGCCGGGGACCAGGACAGCTGATGGACGCGGGCCCTGCGGTAGAAGACGGCGTGCGCTGCATGCTGATGCGGGGCGGCACGTCGAAGGGGGCCTATTTCCTCGCCGGGGACCTGCCGGCCGATCCGGCGGTGCGAGATGACCTGCTCCTGCGGATCATGGGGAGCCCGGACGCCAGGCAGATCGACGGGATCGGCGGAGCGCACCCCCTGACCTCCAAGGTGGCGGTGATCTCGCCGTCCGTTCGGCCCGACGCGGACGTCGATTACCTCTTCCTGCAGGTCGGTGTCGACCAGGCCACCGTCTCGGACCGGCAGAACTGCGGCAACCTGCTCGCCGGGGTCGGGCCGTTCGCGGTCGAACGCGGCCTGGCCGCGACCTCGCCGGTCCGGATCCACATGGTCAACTCGGGCAGCGTGGCCACGGCCAGCTTCCCGGCCGCAGGCGGCGTCGTGGATTACGACGGCGACACCGCGATCGCGGGGGTGCCGGGGACGGCCGCGGCCATCGTGCTCGACTTCGCCGGGACGGAGGGCTCGGCCACCGGCGCGCTGCTGCCCACCGGGAACGTTACCGACGTCATCGAGGGTGTCACCGTCACCTGCATCGACAACGGCATGCCGGTGGTGGTGGCGCCCGCCGCGGAGTTCGGCCGCAGCGGGTACGAGAGCGTCGCCGAGCTGGAGGCGGACGACGAGCTCAAGCGCAGGGTGCGGGCGGTGCAGCTCGCGGCCGGCGAGCTGATGGGGCTCGGCGACGTATCCGGGGCCTCGGTGCCGAAGATCTCGCTGGTCGCCGCGCCCGCGGACGGCGGGACGATCTGCACGAGGACGTTCATCCCGGTCCGCGTGCACGACTCGATCGGGGTGCTCGGCGCGGTCAGCGTCGCGACCGCGCTGCTGCTCGACGGTGCGGCAGGGGCCGGCCTGGCCGTGATCAAGCCGGGGCAGACGCGGTTCGGCATCGAGCACCCGGCTGGCCAGCTGGAGGTCGAGACCGAGGTCGACCAGGCGAGCCAGCCGCCCCGGGTAGTCCGCTCGGGCGTGGTGCGCACCGCGCGCAAGCTCTTCGACGGCACCGTCTTTCCACGGAGGTCCCGGTGACAAGCCCGCAGATCGGTTCCGGCGCGGCGGCGGCGACGCGGCCGCCGCTGCACGACGTCGCGCACCTCGGCCACATCGAGCTGCTGACCCCCAGGATGTGCGAGAGCCTGTGGTTCTTCGTGGAAGTGCTCGGCATGACCGAGACCTGCCGCGAGGGCAACTCGGTGTACCTGCGCACCTGGGACGACTACGAGCACCACACGGTGAAGCTCACCGCGCACGAGACCTCGGGCATCCGACGGGTCGGGCTGCGGGCCTCCAGCCAGGCCGCGCTGGAGGCACGGGTGGCGGCGATCGAAGCGGCCGGGCTGGGCGTCGCCTGGAAGGACGGCGACCCCGGTATCGGGCCGACCTACCTGTTCCACGACCCGGACGGGCACGAGCTAGAGCTGTACTGGGAGACCGAGTGGTACACGCCGCCCGATGAGCTCAGGCCGTCGCTGAAGAACCAGGCTCAGGCCTACCCGGGGCGCGGCGTCTGCGTCCGGCGCCTGGACCACGTCAACTACCTGGCCCAGGACGTGCCGCCGAACGGGGACTTCGTCCGCGACGTGCTCGGTGGGCGGGTCACCGAGCAGATCCAGCTCGACGACGGGACGATCTCGGCGCAGTGGCTGCACTTCACCAACAAGGGGTACGACCTGGTGTACACGCGTGACTGGACCGGAACGCGCGGGCGCCTGCACCATGTCGCGTTCGCGCCGGACACGCGCGAGGACATCATCCGGGCCGCCGACATCTGCCTGGACCACGGGGTTTTCATCGAGACCGGACCGCACAAGCACGCCATCCAGCAGACGTTCTTCCTCTACGTCTACGAGCCGGGCGGGAACCGGATCGAGCTGTGCAACCCGGTCGCCCGGCTGGTGCTGGCGCCGGACTGGCGCACGATCACCTGGACCGAGGCCGAACGGGCCAAGGGCCAGGCCTGGGGCCTGAAGACGATCGA
>DAIOWL010000275.1:3550-8239 GCA_036758545.1 Streptosporangiaceae bacterium
CCGAGGTCGCGCAGGGCCTGCACCACGGCACCGACGAGGGGCTCGGCTACCGGCCCCGGGGCGGCGGCGGACCAGGACGGGCGGCGGCCTTTGGCCAGGTCCGCGTAGAGCGTGAACTGGCTGATCACCAGCAGCGGAGCGGAAATGTCGGAGCAGGACTTCTCGCCGTCGAGGATGCGCAGCCCCCACAGCTTGGCGGCGAGCCTGGCGGCCTGCTCCGGGGTGTCGTCGTGGGTCACCCCGACCAGGACCAGCAGCCCCGGCTCCTCGATCGCGCCCGTGACCTCGCCGTCAACGGCCACGCTGGCCCGGCTCACCCGCTGCACCACTGCTCGCATAGCTCGGCAGGCTACCCGGCGCGCCCGCGAAAAGGGCACACTGCGTGCATGACGATCTTTCCGGAACACAATGGCGTGAACCCCGTGGTGGCCGAGGTCGTGCGCTCGGGCCTAGTCGAGTCGCGGCACCGCGGCGCGGTCGCGGGCCTGGCCGCCGACGGTACCCAGGTGATCAGCGCGGGAGACACCGTAGTGCCGTTCTTCCCTCGCTCGGCGAACAAGCCGCTGCAGGCCACGGCCATGCTGCGGGCCGGGGCCGAGCTTGATGGCGAGCTGCTGGCGCTGGCCGCGGCCAGCCACTCGGGCGAGGACTATCACGTCGACGGGGTCCGGAAGATCTTGTCCGGTGCCGGGCTGACAGAGGCCGACCTGGGCTGCCCGCCATCCTGGCCGCTCGACCTTCAGACGGCACGCCAGCTGATCGCCCGCGGCGAGGGCATGTCCAGGGTCCGGATGAACTGCTCGGGGAAGCACGCGGCCATGCTGGCCACGTGCGTGGTGAACGGCTGGCCGACGAGCAGCTACCTGAACCCGCAGCACCCGCTGCAGCAGGCCATCCTGCGGACCGTCGAGGAGCTGGCGGGCGAGCGGGTGCCCGCCACCGGAGTGGACGGCTGCGGCGCGCCGCTGTTCGCGCTGACGCTGGCCGGGCTGGCACGCGCCTTCCGGGTGCTGGTGCTGGCCGCGCCCGGCACGCCGGAGCGCCGCGTGGCCGACGCCATGCGCGCGTACCCGGAATGGACCAGCGGTACCGTCCGGGAGGAGCGCAAGCTGATGGACGCGGTGCCCGGCTTGCTGATCAAGGGCGGCGCCGAGGGCGTCGACGCGTTCGCGCTGAGCGACGGCAGGGCCGGCGCGGTCAAGATCGACGACGGGGCGCACCGAGGCCGGACGCCGGTCACGGTGGCGACGCTGCGCCTGCTCGGTGCCGCCGTCCCGGCCGAACTGGCCACCGTGCCCGTCATCGGCGGCGAGGCGGAGGTGGGTGTCATCCGCGCGGCCGAAGGACTTGCATATCAGAGTTAATTGGATTAACTTGTAGTTATGACAATTAACTTTACGGCTCGCGGCACGACCGCTGCACCGCTCCGCCCCGGACACCGCCGGCGGCTCCTGACCGTTCCCGCCCACCGTCGGCTGCTGACCGTCGCCGGCCTGGCCGGCGTCGGGTTCTCGCTGTCCTGGATCGCCGGGCTGGCCGTCCCGGCGCCCTCCCCCGGTTTCGGTGCCAGCGGCACGCAGATCGTGGCGGCGCTGTCCGGGCACGGGCCGGCCGTTGCCGCGCAGTTCATCCTGACCGAGGGCCTGCCGGCCGCGGGCATCGCCGTCATCGCGGTCGCCCTGGCCCGGACCGCGCGCCGCTCGGGCTCCGCTGCCGCACGGTTCGCGCTGGTGGCTGGCCTGACCGCCGCGGTCATCTCGGCGATCCAGTTCGGCCTCGGCCTGGCCCTGACCGCGACCTCGGCGCCCGGCCCGGCGCACCTGCTCTTCACCTCGGTCGACCGATTGGACGGGGTCAAGATGCTCGCGCTGGCCGTTCTCGGCGCGGCCGCGGCGACGATGACCGCGCTCCCCCGCTGGCTGCGCTGGACGGGGATCGCGCTGGCCGTCGCGATCACCTGCTCCGGCCTGGTGTACCTGCTGCTGATCGCGCCGCTGGCGGCCGCGGCCGGGCCGGCGCTGGTGCTGCTGCTGGCCTTCATAACCGGCTGCGGAATCATGACCGGCATGACCGCCGGGCGCAGGGACCCCGGGACAAGGGAGCACTGAGGCATGCCGCGTGCCGGGCTGACCCCGGAGCGGATCATCTCCGAGGCTGCGACCGTCGCCGACGAGGTGGGCCTGGACCGGCTCACCCTGGCGGCGGTCGCACAGCGCTGCGGGGTCTCGCTACCGGGCCTGTACAAGCACGTCAGCGGGCTGGACGAGGTCCGGCGCGGCATCGCGCTGCTGGCCGTGCGCGAGCTGACCGGGGCCGGGGCGCGGGCCGCGGCGGGCGTGACCGGCGCGGACGCGCTGCGGGCGCTTTCCGCCGCCTACCGGTCCTACGCGCTGGCCCGCCCCGGACGCTACGCGGCCAGCGTGCTCGCGCCCGCGCCCGGCGACGAGGAACATGCCGAGGTGGCGACCGAGGCGTTCGAGATGATCACCGCGGCGCTGGCGGGTTACCACCTGGAGGGCGCGGCCCTGATCCACGCGGTGCGGATGTGGCGGGCCGCCTGTCACGGCATCGCCACGCTGCAGACCGCGGGCGGCTTCGGGCTGCCGGAATCGGTGGACGTCACGTTCGGGTACCTGGTCGACGCCCTGGACGCCGAGTTCTGTCGTATGGGGGCCATAGGATGACGCGGTGAGCAACAAGAACAAGGCACGGCGCCGGGCTCCGGCCAGTCAGGCCAGGACCAGCCAGGCGAAGACGAGCCAGGCGCGGTCCAGCCAGGCGGCGGCAGGCCAGGACGGCGACATCAGCCAGTCCGAGGCGGACGCGATCGTCCGGGACGTGCTGACCAAGCTGTGGGAGGGGGTCGCCTCGGGTGACCCGCTGCGGGCCGAACTGGAGACCGCGACCTGCATGGCGTTCCCGTACGTGCTGGGCCAGCGTGACCCCGCCGACATCGAGTCGTTCATCGACACCGTGCTGGTGAAGGGGGCCGTCCGCCGCCGTAACCCGGACGGCGCCGCGCTGCTCCGGCTGCTCATGACGCTGGGCACCCCGGCCACCAGGCGGGCCGCCAGCCGGGCCCTGGCCGAGCTGACCGGCGAGGGCATCTACCCGCCGGAATGGGTGACCGAGATCGGCAAGGTGACCCCCGGCGAGGCCTGGCGCCGCTACGACGTGTTCGGTGACGACGAGGCCATCGCGGTGACGTTCAGCTACGGCGAGGCCGAACACGGGATCGTGGTCCAGGTCGACCTGGCCGGCCTCCCGGTCGCCACCACGATCGGGGTGTCCTCCGACGGGGCGAAGCTGATCGAGGTCATCAGCGGCAACAACGAGGAGTTCGACCGGTCCGAGCAGATCAGCCTGGCCGAGGCGCGCGGCAGGATGCTGCGGCCCCTGGACCGGGCCGGCCGGGACGAGAGCCCGAAGCTCTCCCCGAGCAGCATCGCGTACCTGCCGGTGGCCAGGTCCCGGCTCCGCCGGCTCCCCGAGGGTGACGGCGAGACCCGTCCGGTTTACACCGCGGCCGACCGCGCGGCCGCGGTCGAGGAGTTCATGGCGAGCCCCGAAGCGGCCGAGGCCGTCGCGGCGGACGAGGCGTCGACCCGGTTCTGGGCCGAGGTGCTCACCGGCTACAGCGGGCGGATCTCCGGCGAGCCGCCGGACCAGGTGGGCCCGCGCAAGCTGGCGCACATCCTGCTCGGCCACGTGCCGAACACCTTCGTCCTGACCCCGGCCCAGCGCGATCATCTCGAGCCCGCGGCGACCGCGTGGATCCGCTGGTCCGCCGCCCGGCGGGAGCTGGGCGAGGCGGGCACGGCGGTGCTGCTGGAGCAGCTGCCGCGGGTGCTCAGCCGGTTCGGCGAGGCCTACGACGACCCGGACGCGGCCGCGATCCGCGGTTACGCGTCCGGCCTGGCCACCAGCGCCGCCGACGTCTCCTGGCTGTCCGACAGCGTGGGCCGGCGGATGTTCGCGCTGCCGATACCGGAGCAGCACGCCCCGCTGGACCTGTCCGATCCGGCCGACCGCCACCGCCTGGTGGCGGAAGAGTTCGGCGCGTGCACACCACCGCCCGGCCTGACCAGCGAGGAGTTCGTGGAGGCGGCGTACGGCGTGATCGAGGAACTGTGGCGAGACGAGGACAATCCCACGTACCAGACGGCTAGCCGCCTGTTCGCCGACGGCCTGTCCCGCCACGACGTCATTCACCGGCTGGCCGGGTCACCCGCTCCGACAGTGGGCTCATCGGTGATCCGATGAGCTACGCCGACGTGAACGGCATTTCGCTGTACTACGAGGAGCACGGCTCGGGCCAGCCGCTCATCTTGCTGCACGGCGGGTACGCCACGAGTGAGACGTCCGCCGCGATCCTGCCGTCGCTGGCCAGCGGGCGCCGGGTGATAACGGTCGACCTGCAGGGACACGGCCGCACCGCGGACGTGGACCGCCCGCTGTCTTTCCAGACGTTGGGCGACGACATCGCCGCCCTCATCCGGCATCTCGGCCTGCCTTCAGGGGCCCAGGCTGACGTCATGGGCTACTCGTTCGGCGCCGCGACGGCCCTGCGGACCGCGATCCAGCACCCGGACCTGGTCCGCCGGCTGGTGATCGTCTCCCATCCGGTCCGGCATGACGGGTGGTTCCCGCAGAGCCTGGCCGGGTTCGACCAGATGGGACCGGCGTTCG
>DAIOWL010000276.1:0-8236 GCA_036758545.1 Streptosporangiaceae bacterium
AATAGCCTTTATCGGTCTGGGGATCATGGGCAGCCCGATGGCCAGGCGCCTGCTCGCGGCGGGCTACCCGCTGACGGTCTGGAACCGCACGGCGTCACGCGCCGAGCCGTTCCAGGCGGAGGGCGCCAGCGTAGCGGCGAGTCCGGCCGAGGCGGTTCGGGAAGCAGACGTGGTCATCACCATGCTCGCCGATCCGGCCGCGGTGCGGGAGGTCGTAGCCGGTATCGCCGGGCAGCTGCGACCGGGCACCACCCTGATCGAGGCTTCCACCATCGGCCCGCAGGCACTTGAGGAGGTAGCCGCCCTCCTGCCCGGCGGCGTGGCGCTGGTCGACGCGCCGGTCATGGGCAGCGCGGACCGGGCTGCCTCCGGGCAGCTGGTCGTGCTGGCGGGCGGAAATCTCACGAAGGTCCGGCCCATCCTGGAGGTATTCGGCACCGTAACGGAGTGTGGCGCGGTCGGCTCTGGCGCGGCACTCAAGGTTGTCCTGATCAACGCCGTGATCGCCGGTGTCACCGTGGTCGGGGAAGCCATGGCCCTTGGTGATGCGTTCGGGCTTCCCGCCGAACTCGTGACCGGCGCCCTAGCCAGCGGGCCGCTGGCCGGGGTCGCCGGCCGCGCATTCGCGCAAGGAGCCAACTACCCGCTCCGGCTTGCGGCCAAGGACGTCACGCTGGCGACAGCAACGACTGACCTGCCGTTGCTGCGGGCCGTGCATGACTGGCTCACCGCCTTTCCCGAGGCGAGTTCGGAAGACCTGGGACAGGTCGTCCGTCACATCCGCGCCCAGAAGCAGGCCTAGCACGCCGAGCGGCCAGGGCCGGTCATGGCACCGCCACTTCGCTTCTCGCGGGTGGCGTGCCGTCGGCTGCTTCGAGCCGGGCGGCGGTCCGGGCCGCGGTGCGGCGCGCCCAGGGGCCGGTCGTGACGATGCCGAGGATGAGCACGATCGCGCCGCAGGCGGCCACGATCCACCAGCCGAGCTGGCTGGCGGGCACAAACCCGGTGCGCATCGAGCCATCCAGATTGCCGCTCAGCACGGAGCCCATGACCGCCACGCCGAGCGAGGTGCCCACCTGCCGGCTGGTGGACGCGACGCCGGCCGCGACGCCCGCCTGCTGGCGGGGCATGCCGGACACCGCGGCGTTGGTGATCGGCGCGTTCACCAGGCCGAACCCGGCACCGAACACCATGTAGCTGATCACCAGGAACCCGGCGCTCGCTGTGTCGGTAAGCCTGGTCAGCAGCAGGCCGCCAGCGATCAGGGCGAGGCCGGCGATCACGAGCGGGATCCGGGCGCCCCGGGAGGCGACGATCCGCCCGGCCAGCGGCGCGCAGACCGCCATCGTCACCGCCATCGGCAGCAGGTAGAGCCCGGCCGCCAGCGGGCTGAATCCCCGGACGTCCTGCAGGTACAAGGTGTTGAGGAACAAGAACCCGCCCATCGCCGCGAACGCAGTCACCGCGGTGGCCGTCGCCCCGGAAAATGGCGCGCTGCGGAAGAACCTGGGATCGATGAGCGGATCATCGCGCCGCGGCTCCCAGACCAGGAACACGATCAGCGCCGCCAGGGCGAGACCGAAGAAGAACAGGATCTTCGCCGACGCCCAGCCCGAGGCGGGGCCCTCGATGATCGCGTAGGTCAGCGAGGCCAGCAAGACGATGACCAGGACCTGGCCCACCGGGTCGGGCCGGCGGTACCTGGTGGCCCGGGACTCGGGCACGAACAGCGCCGTGAGGACGATCGCCGCGATCCCGACCGGGATGTTGACCCAGAAGATGCCGCGCCAGCCGACCGAATCGACCAGCGCGCCACCGACCACCGGGCCCAGCGCCACGCTGAGGCCGAACACGCCGCCCCAGACGCCGATCGCCCGGGCGCGTTCGGCCGGATGGGTGAACGTGTTGGTGATGATGGACATCGCCACGGGGTTGAGCATCGAGCCGCCGACCGCCTGGATCATCCGGAAGGCGACCAGCCAGCCCAGGCCCGGGGCCAGGCTGCACAGCAGCGAGCCGACCGTGAACACGGCCAGGCCCGCCTGGAACGTCTTGCGGCGCCCGATCCGGTCCGCGGTCGACCCGGAGAACATCAAGAGGCTCGCCAGCACCAGCGCGTACGCGTCGATCGTCCACTGCAGCCCGGACACGGACGCATGCAGCTCACGTCCGATCGACGGCAGCGCGACGTTCACGATCGTGCTGTCCAGGCCGACAATGAACAGGCTCATGCAGCAAATGCCCAGCACGAGCAGGCGACGCCGACGGCTCAGTTCAGGCAAGCAGATCACCTCGCTCGTTCGGGACCATGCCCCGAGTACTTGCGCTCATGCAACTATTTGTCAAGAGCAACTAAATGACCGGCAGCCCTCTTCCCCGGCAGCGGCTACGGCAACGAGATGTTGGTCACGGCCTGCTCCGGGCGCCCGCCGCCACTCCCCTGCGCGGGCCATGGTCTTGGCCAGCGCCTACACGGGGTATCTGATCGTTAACGTTTGCGTCCCGGCCTTGCGGGCCGCCTGCGTGCTATGTCAGGATTACGCACCTTGAACGTTCGTTCAGGAAGTACCTGGTGATGGGACTGCCGATGAGTGGACTGCGCAAGCACAGGCCGGCGGCCCTGCTCGTGGCGGCCGCGACCGTACTGGCGGTGGCCGCCTGCGGCGGCGGCTCGGGGAGCAGCGGCGGTAGCGCTATTAAGCAGGGCGGGGTGTTCCGGATGGGAACGTCCTCCACGATCGACTCGCTGAACCCGTTCATCGCCTTCCAGAGCGACGCGTACACCACGTTCGAGTACATCTATCCCACGCTGGTCCAGTACACCCCGTCGCTGAAGATCGTGGAGAATTTCGCGCGGACCTGGAAGGCCTCGCCGGACGGCCGCACCTGGACCTTCACCACCCAGCCGAACGCGAAGTGGTCCGACGGCAAGCCGCTGACCGCGGCGGACGCGGCCTGGACCTTCAGCACCATCCTGAAGTTCGCCAACGGCGCCACGGCCAACTCAGCGGGATATGTCGCGCACATGAAGAGCGCGACGGCGCCGAACGCGACGACCCTGGTGCTGACCTACTCCCAGCCGGTGGCCAACGTGCTGTCGCAGGTTCAGCAGGTGCCGATCATGCCCGAGCACATCTGGGCCCAGTACGCCACCGGCAACGGCAAGGCGCTGAAGACGTTCCAGAACAACGCGCCGATCGTCTCCGGCGGCCCGTTCATCCTGACGAAGTACACGCCCAAGCAGGTCGCGCTGTTCAAGAAGAACCCCGCCTTCTACGGCCCGAAGCCGCACATCGACGGCTTCGGGCTGCAGTTCTTCCAGACCACCGACGCCGAGGTGACCGCGCTCAAGAGCGGTCAGCTGGACGGGGTGGAGGTGCCGGTCCCGCCGACCTCGGTGGCCACGCTCAAGGCGGCCCACTTCCAGGTCCGTTCCAGCCCCGGAGTCGCCTTCGACGACTTCATCATCAACTCGAACCCGCAGCAGCAGGCCAGCCACAAGGAGCTGCTCAACCCGCTGCTGCGGCAGGCGTTCGACCACACGATCAACCGGCAGGCCGTGGTAGCGACCTCGCTGCTCGGGCACGGGCAGCCCGGTTCCACGATCATCCCGCCCGCCACCGGCCAGTGGTCGGACCCGTCGATCAAGCCGGTGTCGTTCAGCCTGGCGACCGCCGGCCAGCTGCTCGACCAGGCCGGCTACAAGATGGGGCCGAACGGCCTGCGGATCGCCGACGGTCACCCGATGTCCTACACCGTCATCATGTCGTCGGACATCGCCGCCGCGTACGGCAACCGCTCGTTCCAGATCATTCAGCCGGACTTCAAGAAGATCGGCGTGCAGCTGAACCTGAAGGTCCTCGACCCCTCGGCCGCCTACGACGCGATCACGGCCAACAACTACCGCAACTTCGAGATCTCCATGTGGGACTGGTTCCCGCTGACCGACCCCGACTTCATGCTCTCGGTGCTGACCTGCAACTCCTTCGACGTGTGGAACGACACCGGATACTGCAGCAAGGCCTACGACAACCTGTACTCCAAGCAGAGCGCCGCGGTGAACCCGGCGCAGCGGCGGCAGGTGGTCTACCAGATGCAGCAGATGATCGCCTCCGCCCAGCCGTACCTGGTGATCGACTACCCGGACTCGATCGAGGCGCAGAGCAGCCACTGGAGCCTCCTGCCTGAGGTGGGCGGCGGCTCGTTCAACTCGATGTCGACGATCCCGATGGTCACGGTGCACAGGCTGTAACCCCGGAGGGCTGAGCGGGTGCGCGGCGCCGACTACATCGTCAAGCGGGGTTTCTTCGCCCTGGTGACGATCTACGTCGCGATCACGATCAACTTCTTCCTGTTCCGGGTGCTGCCGGGCAACGCGGTCACCGACCTGTCCCGCGTCCCGCACGCGTCCCCGGCGCTCCGCCACGCGCTGCTGACGGAGTTCGGCCTGGACAAGCCCAAGTGGGAGCAGTACCTCATCTACCTGAAGAACCTGGCGCACGGCAACATGGGCATCTCGTTCGCTAACCAGGAGCCGGTGAGCCACCTGCTGATCGCCGACCTGAAGAACACGATCCCGATGGTCACCGTGGGCACCGTGGCGGCGATCATCCTCGGCGTCTTCACCGGCGTGCTGTCCGCGTGGCGGCGCGGCTCGGCACCCGACCACCTCAGCACCAACACGGCTATCTTCTTCTACGCCTTCCCGACCCAGTGGCTCGGCCTGATGCTGCTGATCCTGTTCGCCGGCATCCTGCCCGCCGGCGGGATGAGCGACCCGTTCCTGTTCACGTCCGAGCCGTTCTGGCAGCACCTCGCCGACATCGGGAAACATATGTTCCTGCCCGCGGCGACGCTGATGCTGACCGCCTTCGGCAGCTACACCCTGGTTGTCAGGTCGTCGATGCTGGAGACGCTGGGTGAGGACTACGTCCTCACCGCCCGGGCCAAGGGCCTGCCGGTGCGGCGCGTCGTGTGGCGCCACGCGGTGCGCAACGCCCTGCTGCCGATGGTCACGCTGATCGCGCTGGAACTCGGCTTCATCGTAGGCGGCGCGCTGCTGGTCGAGGTGATCTTCAGCTGGCCCGGCATCGGGCTGGCCATGTACAGCGCGATCGGCCAGCGCGACTACCCCATGCTGCAGGGCGGGTTCCTGATCCTCACCGTCTCGGTGATCCTGCTCAACTTCGTCGCCGACCTGCTCTACTTCCGGCTCGACCCGAGGATCAGCACATGACCCTGCCGATCCAGGACCCAGCGCTGGCCGCCGAGGGCCTGGGCGTGCCGCCCCGGCGACACGGGTTCCTGCGCAGCGTGCTGCGTGAGCGCAAGGGCGCGGTGATCGGGCTGGCGATCATCGTGTTCTTCATCGTGCTGTCGGTCATCGCCCCCTACATCTCGCCCTACAGCGCGACCGCCCAGACCTGCGCCGTCTACGCGCCGCCGTCGAGCCGCCACTGGCTCGGCTGCGACGACGGCGGCATCGACATGCTCAGCGAGCTCATGCAGGGCGGCCGCATCTCGCTCGTGGTCGCGTTCGCCGCCACGTTCGTGGCCATGGTGATCGGCGGCGGGGTCGGCATCCTGACCGGCTATTTCGGCCGCTGGATAGACACCACCCTGATGCGGGTTACCGACTACCTGCTGGTCATCCCCGACCTGGTGTTCGCCGTGGTGATCGCGGACCTCTGGGGGCCGAGCCTGTTCCACGTGATCATCGTGATCGGCATCCTGGAGTGGACCTCTACCGCGCGGATCATCCGCGCCCAGGTCATGAGCCTGAAGGAACGGGTGTACGTCAAGCGCGCCCAGGCCATCGGGTCCGGCCACGCGCGGATCATCACCCGGCACATCCTGCCGCAGGTCGGCCCGCTGCTGATGGCCAACACCGTGCTCACCATCGCGATCGCGATCTACCTGGAGACCGCGCTTGCCTTCCTCGGCCTGGAAGACCCCACCGTCACCACCTGGGGCACCATCCTGCAGCACGCCTTCGAGCGGACGGCGATCAGCTCCGGCGCGTGGTGGGCGATCGTGCCGGACGGGTTCGTGATCGCGATCGTCATCGTCGGCTGCTTCCTGCTCGGGCAGGCCATCGAGGACGCGCTGAACCCGCGGCTGAAGGTGGCCCACCTGTCGGTCCGCCGCTGGCGGATCCGGTCGCTGGCCGGCCGGGGGCCAGGGGCGATATGAGCCTGCTCGAGGTGTCGGACCTGCACGTCTGGTTTGATCTCCCGCAGGGCCAGCAGGTGCACGCGGTCCAGGGGGTGAGCTTCGCGCTCGAACCGGGAGACCGGTTCGGGCTGGTCGGCGAGTCCGGGTGCGGCAAGACGACCACGATCCTGGCCACGATGGGGCTGCTTCCGCCGAACGCATCGGTGTCCGGGGAGGTCCGCGTCGACGGGCAGAACATCCTGGCCGGCGGCGAGGACTCGGCCCGCGGCTACCGGTGGAAGGACATCGCGATGGTGTTCCAGGGCGCGATGAACGCCCTCAACCCGGTGAAGAAGGTCGGCTGGCAGATCGCCGAGCCCATGGCCTTCCACGGCATCGCGAAGGGCGCGGCCGCCCGGCGGCGGGCCGGCGAGCTGCTCGAGCTGGTCGGCATTCCGGCCGCCGGCGCGGAGCGCTACCCGCACGAGTTTTCCGGCGGCATGCGGCAGCGCGCGTCGATCGCCATGGCACTGGCCTGCCAGCCCAGGATCCTGCTGGCCGACGAGCCCACCACGGCGCTGGACGTGATGGTGCAGGCACAGATCCTGGACCTGCTCACCCGGCTGTCGTCCGAGCTGGGCCTCGCGCTCGTGCTGGTCACCCACGACCTGCCGGTGGTGGCCCAGACCTGCGGCCGGGCCGCGGTCATGTACGCAGGCGAGATCGCGGAGTGCGGGCCGATGGAGACGCTGTTCCACCAGCCCCGCCACCCCTACACCCGGCTGCTGTTCGCGGCCACGCCCGACCTGTACGGGGCCGGGGAGGACGAAGGGGTGGTGTCCATCGGCGGTGCGCCGCCGCGGCTCGACGAGCCGATAACGGGCTGCCCGTTCCAGCCGCGCTGTGACGTGGTGCTCGAGCGCTGTGCCGCGGAGCACCCGGCCCTGCGGCTGGTCGGGCCCGGCCACGAGGCCGCCTGCCATCATGCCGAACGGGCGGCCTCGACGTGACCGGCAGCCAGGGGGTTCCCCTGCTCGAGGTCGAGAACCTGACCACCCTCTATCCGGTACGGCGCGGGCTCGCGGACCGGGTCGCCCGCCAGCCCAGGCTCTGGGTGCACGCGGTGGACGGGGTGAGTCTCACGCTCGCCCGGGGCGAGATGCTCGCCCTGGTCGGCGAGTCGGGCTGCGGCAAGACCACCACGGCGCAGACCATCCTCGGGATGGTCGCCCCGGCCAGCGGAACGGTCAGGCTGAACGGGACCGACATCGCCGGCCTGCCCGAGCGTCAGATGCGGCCGCTACGACGCCAGCTGCAGATGATCTACCAGGACCCCTACGAATCGCTCGACCCGCGGTTCCGGGTGGAGACGGCCGTCGGTGAGCCCTTGCTCGTGCACGGAATCGGAGGCTCACCGGCCGAACGCCGGGACCTGATCGTCGCGGCGCTGGAACGCGCGGGCTTGTCCCCGGCGGAGGCCTTCCTGGCCCGCTATCCGCACGAGCTGTCCGGTGGCCAGCGCCAGCGGGTAGCGATCGCCGCGTCGCTCGTGCTCGGCCCCGACCTGCTGCTGGCGGACGAGCCCGTGTCCATGCTCGACGTCTCGGTCCGGGCGGGGGTGCTGACCCTGCTGGACAGGCTGCGCCGGGACGGGCGGATGGGCATCCTCATGATCACCCACGACCTGTCCACCGCGGCGCATTTCGCCGACCGGATCGCCGTGATGTACCTCGGCCGGATCGTCGAGCACGGGCCAGCCCGCCAGGTCGTGCGGCATCCGCAGCACCCCTACACCAAGGCGCTGTTGTCGGTGGTGCCTGCCCGGGATCCGCGGGTACGCTCGGCGCCGCAGCTGCTGACCGGCGAGGCCCCCAATCCGGTGGACGTGCCGACGGGCTGCCGCTTCCACCCCCGCTGCCCGGTCGCGGTGGCGCGCTGTTCGGCCGTTGACCCCCCGCTGGGGGTAGCGCGCAACGCTGCGCACGAGGTCGCGTGCCTGCTGGCCTGAACCCTGCTGGCCCGATCAGGCGGCTGCCTCGGCGGCACCGGTGAGGGCGGCGACCGCGAGCGGGCCGAGCGTGGC
>DAIOWL010000277.1:0-8204 GCA_036758545.1 Streptosporangiaceae bacterium
CATACCGGTGCAGGACGCGGCCAGCGATCCGCTGGGCGAGGCGCGTCTTCCCGCATCCGCCTGCCCCGGTGAGGGTGAGGAGGCGGGTTTCGGCGAGCAGCGCCACGCCCCTGCTGATGTCGCCATCGCGGCCGATGAACGATGAGACCTCCACCGGCAGGTTGTTCGGGGCCGCGGCGCGCGACCCGCCTCTCACCTGAAGTCTTTGGATGGCTGCCCGTGATTGCGTCGCCAGAACTCCTCGCAGTGCTCAGTGTCGAGATCGACAGTCCACATCCTGTCAATCTGGCCGTCAGGCCGCAGGCGGCCCACGTAAACGGCAAGATTGTCGAATTCGTCCCCGTCGGGAGCTTTGCCGGTCTCGTGAATCAGGTTGATGATCATGCGGTCGTCGGCGTACACGCAGCGACCGTCCTGGTGGAACGTGTTGCCCAAGGCGGCGGAGAACTCAATAAGCGCCAAGGCCATGTCCTCCTTGCCGCGCGCGATGTGCCACGGGCCGGCTCCGGGGCCGTTCTCGAGGATTATCTCGTCCGCCAGCAGGTCGAAGGTAGGCCCGTAGTCTCCCTGGCGGCTGGCGTCGGAGGCGGCCTGGGCCCGGTCGAAGTTGGGGTGGTTGTGCGTTGCGGGGTTCGTTAGCTGGGTCATGCACGGATCGTCGCACCCGGTCCGGCAAGGAACATCTGCCACCTGGCAGATGCCGCCTCAAATTTTTGGGAATTTGAAGGTGTTCGAGGTCCGCAAACCCCGTTCCCAACATCCCGATCCGGGACGTCCCAAACTGCGGTTCGAGGACACGCAGAAAGCCGGGAGCAGCGTGGTCATCCCGCGGTTGCGCTCACGTCGATGGCGTTATGCGACGGGTCCGGCATGGCCCAGATGTGCAGCACCCGTACCCGGACGTCATCGATGACCGTGGTCTGGCCGACGGTCAGCGAGACCATCTTCGCGTGCGGGTCGCGCTTGTGATCAGAGACCCAGATCTTGGCGGTGCGGCCGCCGTCGGTTATGTCGCCGTAGAGCAGATAGCGCTGCCCGTGCGAGGTGGGAACGGACGCGTAGTCCAGGGAGGGGAGGTTGGCCGGCGGCGCGGTCAGCCGGAACGCGCCCGCCGATGCCTGGAACGCGGGCGGCTGTTCGCCGCTTCGCGTTCTCGCGACCACTATCGCGACGATCACCGCGATCACGATGACCGCCGCTATGCCACCGGCCACCACCGGCCATCGCAGCCGCGGGCGCCGCCGCTCAGCGATCATGCCGCGTTGCCCCTGCGCCGTTTCCCCCGGCACCAGGGCTGTTGCCCGGGGGCTCATGGTTTTCGTTAACCGGGCGCTCCGGCGCGGGTTCATCCCAGACCACGAGGTCGACGTGGCCCCGGGCGGCGTTCGCCACAGCCGCGATCCGGATCGCCTTACCCCCGGCGTGCAGCACGTCGCCCGGGCGAACCGTCTCAGACAGCCCGGCGCCGGTACCCGCGACGCGAACCGCGAGCCGCGCCGCAGGATCGGCCGGGTCCGGGCTCATCGCGACGATGCCGATCACCAGCCCGAACCGGTGTACCTGCCCGTCTCGCCCCAGCCGGAATTCAGTCGGTGCCGCGCTGCCGTTCACGGCCTGGTTCCCGATACCTCGTTGAAGTACTCATTCCACTGCTTTTCGGTGAGCGTGACCTCCTGCGGCATCTGGTGGCCGTCCTCGACACCGCCGCCACCCCACGGGTTCACCACCGTGATCGTCGGCGGGTGCGCGTTCATGTCGACGCTCTTGACCATGTACTCATGCGACGTGACGAGCTGGAAGTTATCCTCCGTCTTCGGCCCGCCGCCGAAGATCTTGTTCCACAGGCTCTTGTCGTCTTTGGTCCCCGCCGTGAGGACCTGCCCTTGGTTCATCAGGTCCGCGACCTTCCCCAGCGAATAGTCATCCGGACTGCCCCGCCAGGCGGACGTGCCGGTAAGGTCTTGCAGGCCGGTATCCCCGTAGCCGCCGTCGATCGATCCGTAACCGCCCCTGAACTGAGCATAGGCCTTCTCGTAGATCGCGACCCACAGCGAGCTGTCGGCCGGCTGGGCGTATGCCACGCTGCCGTCCGACCGGGTGGGCAGCAGGCCGTCGACGGTGATCTCCACCGGCTTCCCGTCCCGGTAGAACGTCACCGTGTAGGTGCCATTGAGGTTCTGCTGGATGTGCTGAGCAGGGAAACCCGGATCCTGCAGGACGAGCGTGCCGAGCGCGGCCAGGAACCAGCAGTCTCCGTCGTCCCCCTGGACCACATCCGATTCTGCGGCGACGCCGCTGGCAGGGAAGAGGTTCCCGCTGGCGGCGTCGTAGTGGAGGTTCGACTCGTAGTCAGTCTTCGAGTCCGGCTCCAGGTTGGGTACGTTCTGCTCCAGCTTGGTCAGCGCGTCCGGTGCGGCGGCACCGAGTAGCAGGTTCGCCATGGCGGTTCGGAGGTCAGAGTCCGAGCTGCCCTGGCCGAGCGCCGAGTTCAGCTCGCTGAGCTGGTGCGGGCTGAGCGCCTCCAGCACCGCGTTGAGTTCCGCGGGGGACAGCATCTGCCAGTCCTGTAGTACCTCCGGCGCGCCCAGCGCCAAGTCCGGCCAGAGCCAGCCGCCGCTGTCGCCGATGTGCTTGTCGAAGTAGCTGATGGCCGCGTCGACCTTCGCCTGGTCCACGGCCGGCTGCACCGGTGGGTCGGGCACCTTCGCCGGCGAGAGCCAGGCGGCCCCCGTATCGGTGGCCTGGAGCGGGTCGGCCGACGCAGCCGCCCCCTGACCCGGATTGGGGGTGCCGGCACCGGTCGCTGCCGAGATGGCGTCCAGATGCTGGCCAGTCACCCTGGCCGCCTGCTCCAGCACCTGCCCGAGGTCACGGGTTACGCCAACGGTGAAGTTCGTGAAGCCGTCTCGGAACCTGTCGGCATACTCTCCGGTCCAGTACACGCTGCTCGCCTGTACCTGGCGGTTCATTGTCCGCAGCGCATCGCCGAGATCGTGCTGGTAGGGACCTGCGAGCTGCGACATCAGCCGCCGCAACGACGCCAGGTCGGCGCCCTCTATCCGCATACCCAGATTGGCCATGAATCGTGTCCCCGTTTGATCATGGGTAACGCGCCCGCACAGGCACGACTCTCAGCTACCCGTATCACGGAAATGGTGTCAAGCCGGTTCACGGTAGCGCTGCGGAGCTGTTACCTGAACTGACCGGCACTGAGATGCCTACCGCTATCTCCGGATTCCTGTGGCGACTTTTCAGGCACGCCACCGGGCCGCGAGCCCGTTCTGGGCCCTCCATCGCGGGCAGGCTTCGCTGGCATACGGCTCATCAGCGGGAAACTAGCAACGCCCCGATGGGCGCTCAGCGGTGAACGGGACTCCTGAGCCGTGCTCGGGCACTCGGCCTCACACAGTCGATCGGCGTCACCTTAAGGCCAAGCTTCGACCCAGCACCGGTTGCACTGGCAGGCTGGCCTCCCGTGGGTCGCGCTGCCCGAGTTCTCTTGAGGCAGCATCCAGCGAAGACGCGGGCACAGCATGCTGGCGTTGACGCGTGTTATGCGGCATGAGCGTCATGAACGCGCCGCCCGGAGCGAGCGCCATCTAGGCCCGAGCGCTGTCCGCGGCAGATTCGGACGTTCGCCGGGCGCTTTCACCGCACCCGCTCAGCAGTCAAACGCTGACCAGCAGATGTCGTTCCGCAAACGCTGGTCGTCAAGCACGAGCTCGCGAATTGCCTCCGGAAGCTGATCACGCTGCCATTGGCACTCGAGCCGCCCTGCGGCCTCGCTCTCGCCTTCGGGCGCGGAAGCACGTGCGGCCTTGATCGCATAGGCGGCCGCACCGAGTTCGTGCGCGGCGACGTGTGCGACGGCCCCAGCCTGGCCAGCAGCGTACGCGGCATGCCGTCCTGCCCCTCGAAGGTTTCTGGCCGCGCCCATAGCATGACCGCCAGCCGCGCGAGCCTGCATCATCGTGACCTCACCACGCACCCAGGCGCGGGCGTGCTCGATCGCTTCGCGTGGTCGCGGGTCATCAGGCTGAGCCGACTCGAAAAGGTGAAGGACGTGCTCCGCGCACGATGCCGCCCAAAGAGCGAGGAGATGGTGATCCGAATCAGTGAGGGTCCCACCGCGGCGAATCGTCACGAAGCGAGGGTCCCGAACCTTCGGAAGGATCATTGGCTGGGCTCCCTCTGCCTCTTTCCGTCCAGCCCTCGGGTCGCTAGGGGACAGGCCGCGCCCTCAACCGTAGCGTCGTTCCAACATCAGAACGGCCCTTCGGTGTCGTGCAGCCTGACTGGACACCCACCGCCCTGTACTCGGCAGTTCCGTACTTTCACTCTCCGCGGCACTATGTGGGTGATCTTCGATCACCTGCGCCCGTCGGACCACATAATGCCTGATCATGCGGGTGATCGAGGCACAGTGCGCTTAATCCTGGCGCCTCACGATTACCTCCATTTCAAGCAGAAGAGTGCGTCCGTAACGTGCACCGGGCCGCCGATCGGCGCGGCTGACTGCGCCTTGATGATCACTGCTGCTGGACGGTAGACCGGGTGGCCGAAGGTGATGGGCACTGCGCTGCCCGCCCGGGGCGTTCTTGACGGTATATCGGGCGGGTGTCAGCATTCCGTTGACGGTGGGGTGATCGCGGGGGCTTCGCGCGATGGCCGGGACGGGAGGTTTGTGATGCGCAGTGCGTTCAGCCGTGCCGTGGTAGTGGCCGGTGCCGTGGTGATGGCGCTCGGGTCGGCTGCGGGGGCGGCGGCGGCCAAGCCGCGGCCGCCGGTACTGACGTTCAGCCCCGCCCCCTTCAACTACGGGCAGGTCGCCGCGGGCGGGGCGGCCTCGCAGACGTTCACGCTGGCCAATACCGGCGGTCAGGGCACCGGCAGGCTGCGGGTGACGCTGACCGGCGCGGCCGCGTTCACCATCACCGGCGATACCTGCCACCGCCTGGCACCCGGCAAGAGGTGCACGGTCACGGTGCGGTTCACCCCGGTCAAGTCCGGGACCGTCACGGCGACGCTGGCCGCGGCCGGGAAGAAGCGCGGCACCACTACCGCTGCGGATGTGCTCACCGGCGCAGGCCGGAGCCTCGGGCTGGACCTTGATCACATCTACTGGGCCGGCACGTCCCAGACCATTTCGAGCGCCAACCTCGACGGCAGCGACCCGCAGACCCTTGTCTCCGGGCAGAACGGGCCGATCGGGGTGGCGGTCGACGGCAGCCATCTCTACTGGACGAACCAGAACGACGGCTCGATCTGGGCGGCCAATCGCGACGGCACCAGCCCTCACGTGATCAGCAACGCCGGGCTCGCTGGGTGGGACATCGCGGTCGGTGGCGGCCACCTGTACTGGACCGTTCTCGGCCGCCCGCCCTCCGGCGGTGCGATCTGGGAGGCCAACCTGGACGGCAGCGACCCGCACGCCATCGTCACCGGCCAGGCCGCTCCGGTCGGGATCGCCGTCAACTCCGGCAGCATCTACTGGAGCACCACCGGAGACAACTCCGCCGGAGCCGGTGAGATCTGGCAGGCCAGTCTCGATGGCAGCAGCCCGCATGCCATCGTCATGGGGCAGTTCGAGCCGTTCGGGGTTGCCGTCAACTCCGGCAATCTCTTCTGGACGGCCGCCCACGGGTCCGCGGCCGGGGCGGGTGAGATCTGGCAGGCCAGCCTGGACGGCAGCAGCCCGCACGCCATCGTCGGCGGTCAGGACGCCCCCTTCGGGGTGGCCGCCGACGGCAGCCACGTGTACTGGACTAACGAGCTCGGAGGCACGGTCAGCGAGGCCAACCTCGACGGCACCGATCCGCGTTCCATCGTTACCACCGGCGTGAATCAGCCACTGATGATGGCGGTAGCCCCGCCGGCGGCTCCGGCGTTGTCGTTCTCCCCCTCCCCGTTCGACTACGGGCAGGTCGGCACCGGGCAGGCGATTTCGAAGACGTTCACGCTGGCCAACTCGGGCGGTTCGGCCACCGGCGCGCTGACCGGCACGGTGACCGGCGCGGCCGCGTTCACCATCACCGGCGACACCTGCACCGGCATCAGCCTGGCGGCGGGCGCCACCTGCACGGTCACGGTGCGCTTTGCGCCTTCCAGCATGGCCCCCGGCACCGCGACGCTGACCGTGGCCAGTGTGAACCCGGCAGCCACCGCCACCGACGTGCTCACCGGGACCGGGGTGGTGCATCGCCGCTTCCTCTACTGGACCGAGCAGTTCGGCACCGATCAGGGCACGATCAAGGAGATCCCGCTGACCGGCACCGGCACCCCGACCACCCTGGTCACCGGGCAGCTCTCCCCAGCCGGGGTGGCGGTCGACGCCAGCCACCTCTACTGGGCCACCCCCGCCGCGCCAGGCACCCAGGCCCTGATCCAGGAGGCCCCGCTGACCGGCAGCCCGCCGACCGTCCTGATCGACGACTCGGAGCTGGAAAGCCCGGCCGGGGTGGCGGTCGACGCTAGCAACATCTACTGGGCCGACTCCGCCAGCGGCGTCGTCTATGAGCGAAAGCTGACCGGCGGTCTCATTATCCCCTTCAACCTGCCCAACCGGTCCACCGCCCCGGCAGGAGTGGCGGTGGACAGCACCCACGTCTACTGGGCCAGCTCCAGCGACGGCACGATCATGGAGGCCCCGCTGAACCCTCTCGGCCCCGCGACCACCCTGGTCAGCGGGCAGGCCCAGCCGTGGGGGGTGGCGGTGGACAGCACCCACGTCTACTGGACCAACTCCGGCGACGGCACGATCAAGGAGGCCCCGCTGACCGGCGGCCCGGTGACCACCTTGGTCACCGGGCAGGACAACCCGGAAGGGCTGGCGGTGGACAGCGGCCACATCTACTGGGCCAACAACGACATCAGCGGGACGATCAACCAGGCCCCGCTGACCGGCGGCCCGGTGACCACCCTGGTCTCCGGGCAGGTCTCCCCGGTCGGGGTGGCGGTCAGCCCGTAGCAGGTAGGCGGCCACTGCCAGCCGCAGCCGGTCAGTGAATGGCTCATTAGGATCGAAGGACGTGAGGGCCAGCCGGCTCAAGGTCGTCATACCACGACGCTGCAGCGACTCGCTGTCGCTGTGAGGCTGACTAACATGCACAGAGCGGCAGAAGCAGACGCTCTTCCACCGGCCGAACAACGCACGTTAATCAGAGCTGGCCGGAAGCCCGGCCGCCGGGTTTAGGGTCGCCTGGCCGAGGCACAAGTGATCAGGTGGGCTCAATGGCCTGCCGATGGAGCTGGTGCCCGGCCGGAGGTGGATGGCATGGAAATCAAGATGGCGCTCCACCTACCCCGCGATGCCGCCAGCGTGCCAGTCACCCGCCGGGTCCTGGATCGATGCCTGGAGACTCTGGGAGTCACGCCGGATACCCGTGCCGACATCGCGCTGGCGCTCAGCGAGGCCTGCGCTAACGTCGTTCAGCACGCCGGGCCCAGCGAGGAATACCAGGTGCAGGTGAGCGCCAGGAACAGGCAGTGCGTCATCGAGGTGGTCAATGCCGGCAGTCGGACCGGCACCGTCCAGGGCAGCCGCGGGACCGGCCAGGAACGGCTTGGCGGGAGTGCTCATGCCGGCGGTCCTGTGCCCGCAACCGCCGAGCACGGCCGCGGTCTGAAGATCATCCGTGCAGTCGCCGACAACATGCAGCTGACCGGCAACGAATGCCACGGTACGACCGTGCACTTTGAGAAAACACTGCAGTGGCTGCCCGGCGCAGCCGGGCAGCACCTGTTCAACGCCGACGGCGACAGCTAGGCGGCCAAGGTCGGCCTACCCTCAGCGTCTTCCCGTCGGTCAGCCCATCACGGGACGCACGCCCCGTCGGCGGCAATCCGGACCGCGGCCGGGGCGGGCAGTCGCCCCGCGAGCGCCGGTGCATGAATGTACGGATCAGCCACTTGTACGTCGGCCGTTTCATGAGGGCCGACAGTCCCGAAATCTGGTTGATAACCGCGCACGGACCCGCCGTTCGGTATGCCTTCGCCTAGGAGTATCTGGACCGTAGTGGTGTCCCAGATCAGGATGTTCGGCAACGCCCGGATCGGGGGCCTGCGGACGGCTCAGCCGACTGGCGTGATGATGACCTGCGGAAGGACATAGCGGTCCGGTTTGAGGTCGTGGGATCTGAGCGTGTCCTGAATCTGCGCGAGGTGGTCCGCCGTGAGCTGGAGGGGTGGCTCGTCCGGCTGGTAGC
>DAIOWL010000278.1:0-3184 GCA_036758545.1 Streptosporangiaceae bacterium
GCGGCCTGCGCCTTGACCACCTCGGCGGGCCGCTCCCCCTCGGGCCAGCTGTAGCCGGGCCAGTTGACCGGGGCCGCGATGAGATCGGCGCCGTCCAGGGCGGCCAGCCGGGTCCACTCAGGGAACTCCAGGTCGTAGCAGACCATCACGGCGACCCGCCCGACCTCGGTGTCCACCGTCGGCAGCGCCGCGTCGCCGGGAGTGAAGACGAGCTTCTCGGAATCCCACAGGTGCGCCTTGCGGTAGACGGCGCGAGTGCCGGACGCGTCCACCAGGGCGGCGCTGTTGTACAGGCGCCCGTCGGCGCCGAGCTCGCAGAAGCCGCCGACGATCACCAGCCGGTGCCGGGCGGCCAGCTCGTGCCACTGCCGCAGGGTGGTGCTGTCCGCGGCGGGCGCGGCCAGGCCGCGGGCCTCGGCGGCCGGGTCGGCGGCGTCGAAGACGTAGCCGGAGTCACACAGCTCGGGCAGGACCACGAGCCGCGCCCCCGCGGCGGCCGCCTCGGCCACCGCGTCCGCGGCGGCCCGCCGGTTGGCGTCCGGCTCGGCCACGGTGATCGCGAGCTGGGCGACCGCTATCAGGGTGGGGTCCACTATGCGTGCTCCGTTCGCCGGGATAGGACTATAGACAGCATCCTCCACTGGGAGCTGAGGAAGAAGAGGCGCATAGTGACCGGAAACGCGGATGTCGTGGTGGTAGGCGGCGGGCACAACGGGCTGGTCGCGGCGGCGTACCTGGCCAGGGCCGGGCTGACCACGGTGGTGTGCGAGCGCCGCGCAGTCACCGGCGGGGCGGCGGTCAGTGAACATCCGTTCGGCCCTGACTACACCGTGACCTCGCTGTCGTATGTCGTCTCCCTGCTGCCGCCGGACCTCGTCCGCGACCTGCGCCTGGAGCAGCACGGATACCGCGTGTACCCGCAGGGACCCTACTTCGCTCCCCGGGCCGACGGGCGCTACCTGCGGCTGCCGCACGATCCGGCGCGGCGGCACGCGGAGATCGCCAAGTTCTCCGCCGCGGACGCGGACGCCTATCCCCGGTACGAGGAGCACCTGGCCGGCATCGGCCGGGTGCTCGGCCCGCTGCTGCACCAGATCCCGCCCCGGCTCGGGTCGCGGCGGCCGCAGGACCTGCTGCGGCAGGCCCGGCTGCTCACCAGCCTGCGCGGGATCGACGAGCGCGGCGCGGTGGACGTGACGCGGCTGCTCACCGGCAGCATCGCCGACCTGCTCGAGGGGTACTTCGAAAGCGACGCCATGCTCGGCCTGCTGTCGGTGTCCGGGGTGATCGGCACCTGGGCCGGCCCGCGCTCGGCCGGGACCGCCTACGTGATGCTGCACCACCACATCGGCGAGACCGACGGGGCGGCCGGCGCCTGGGGCTTCCCGCGCGGCGGCATGGGCGGCGTGTCGGGCGCGCTGGCCCGGGCCGCCCGGATGTTCGGCGCGCAGATCAGGACCGACGCCGAGGTGGCGCAGATCCGGACCTCCGGCGGCCGGGTCACCGGGGTCACGCTGGCCAGCGGGGAGGCCATCGACGCGCCGCTGGTCGTTACGACCGCGCACCCGCAGATCTCGTTCCTGCGCCTGCTCGACCCGGCCGAACTGCCCGCCGAGTTCGTCGCCGACATCCGCGGCTGGCGCAGCCGCAGCGGCACCGTCAAGATCAACCTGGCGCTGGACCGGCTGCCGGTCTTCACCAGCCACCCGGAGCCCGACCCGCAGGTCTACGGCGGCACGATCGTGCTGGCGGAGTCGCTCGATGACATCGAGACCGCGTTCCAGCAGGCCGTGGCAGGCGAGCCGGCCACGCTGCCGTTCGCCGACATCTGCATCCCCAGCGTGTTCGACGACTCGCTGGCGCCGGCCGGCAAGCACATCATGTCGATGTTCACCCAGTGGGTTCCGTCCGGCTACGCCGATGCGCCGCACGAGGCCGAGCTCGAGGCCTATGCCGACCGGGTGCTCGCGCGGGTCGAGAAGGTCGCGCCCGGGTTCACCGCCTCGGTACTGCACCGGCAGGTGATCGGGCCGCACCGGATGCAGGAGGAGTACGGGCTGGTCGGCGGGAACATCTTCCACGGGGAGCTGTCGCTGGGGCAGATGTTCCACGCCAGGCCCGCGGCAGGCTACGCCGACCTGCGGACGCCGGTGGGAGGGCTGTACCAGGCGGGTTCGGCCACCCACGGGGGCGGCGGGGTCACCGGGATCCCGGGACGCAACGTGGTGCGCCAGATCCTCGCCGACCGCCGCGCCGAGCGCTGGCGCCGCCGCATCAGCCGCCCCGCCCGCCCCTCCAAGCCCGCGGTTCAGGGCTAGCGGCACAGGGCTAGCGGCACAGGGCTAGCGGCGCGGGTCAGAACCACGCGGGACGCGGGTTAGCGGGTGCGGCCGACCTGTTCGGCCGCGGCGCGCGTGTGCGGGTGGTCGGGTCCCAGCCTGCGGCTCAGGTAGGGCAGCATGCCCCGGAACTCCTTCGCGGCCCCGGCGTGATCGCCGCGCGCCGCCATCTCCTGCGCGATGCTGAACCAGAGGGTCAGGGTGACGGGATGGTCCAGGCCGAGCCTGGACTCCAGGTGCGGCAGCACCGCCCGGAACTCGTCCTCCGCCCCGGCGTGATCGCCGCGCGCCGCCATCTCCTGCGCGATGCTGAACCGCGTGGCCAGCGTGTCGGGATGATCCGGGCCTAGCCTTCGCCGCAGGTCGGGCAGCATGCCCCGGTACTCGGCCTCGGCCCCGGCGTGGTCGCCGCAGGCCGCCATCTCCTGGGCGATGCTGAACCAGGTGATCAGCGTGTCCGGGTGATCCGGTCCCAGCGCCTGCTGCCGGGCCGCGAAGACCTCGCGGAACTGCTCACGCGCTCCGGCGTGATCGCCGCGTGCCGCCATCTCCTGCGCGACGCCGAACCGGGCCGCCAGCGCGTCCGGATGGTCACGGCCGAGCCTGTGCTCCAGGTGCGGCAGCACCGCCCGGAACTCGTCCTCGGCCCCGGTGTGATCGCCGCGCGCCGCCATCTCCCTGGCGATGCTGTACCGGACGATCAGCGTGTCGGGGTGCCCGGCGCCCAGCGTCCGCATCCCCGCCGCCAGCACATGCCGGAACTGTTCCTCGGCCCCGGCGTGGTCGCCGCGCGCCGCCATCTCCTGGGCGACGCTGAACCAGGTGGCCAGCGTGTCGGGGTGATC
>DAIOWL010000278.1:3284-8202 GCA_036758545.1 Streptosporangiaceae bacterium
GCCGCCATCTCCTGGGCGACGCTGAACCAGGTGGCCAGCGTGTCGGGGTGATCAGGCCCCAGCGTCCGCTGCCGCGCCGCGAACACGCGCCGGAACCCGTTCTCCGCCTCGCCGTGATCGCCGCGGGCCGCCATCTCCTGAGCGACGCAGAACGAAGTCGCCAGCGTGTCCGGGTGATCCCGGCCGAGCGTCCGCTGCCGCGCCGCCAGCACCGAGCGGAACTCGGTTTCGGCCGCATCGTGCCTGCCGCGCGCCGACATCTCGCGCGCGACGCTGAACCGGGTGGCCAGCGTGTCGGGGTGATCCGGGCCCAGCGTCCGCTGGCGCGCCGCCAGCACGATCCGGAACTCGTCCTCGGCCGAGGTATGCGCCCCGCGCGCGGCGATCTCCTTGGCGATGCTGAACCGGGTGGCCAGCGTGTCCGGATGCTCCGGCCCGAACATGCGCTCCCGGACCGCGAGCACGGCCCGGAGCTCGCCCTCGGCCGCGGTATGTTCCCCTCGCGCCGACATCTCCTGGGCCAGGCTGTACCTGGTCGTGAGCGTGTCCGGATGCTCCGGGCCCAGCGCCTGCCGCTGATCGCTCAGGGTCTGCTGGTGCAGCACGACGGCCTCGTCCGAGCGGCTGGCCTCCTGGCGGGCCGCTGTCTGGCTGGCCCGGCTGGCCAGCGCGTCCGCCTGGTCCAGCCCCAGCTTGCGCTGCTGATCGGTCAGGGCGCGCTGGTGCAGCACGACGGCCACATCGGAGTCGTACCGCTGGAGCCCGGACGCCGCGCGCAGGTCGTCGGCGAACTCCCCGCAGGTCAGATACCGGTCCTCGGGCGTCTTGGCCAGGGCGCGCATGAGGACGTCATCCACCGCCGCCGGCAGGTCCTCCCGCCGCGACGTCAGCCGGGGCGGCGGCTCGGACATGTGTGCGTACAGCACCGCCAGCCCCTCGTCCCGTAGGAACGGCGGCTCGCCGGACAGCAGCATGAACGCCGCGCACGCCAGCGCGTACTCGTCCGCGCGCGCGTCGACCGCCTGGCCCCGGATCTGCTCGGGCGCGCAGTAGGTCGGCGTGCCCAGGAAGTGCCCCGTCCCGGTCTGGGTCGCCGACGCCTGCCCGCCCTTGGTCAGCCCGAAGTCGGACAGGTACACGTGATCGGGGCGGCCGGGCCGCGAATCGACGAGCATGTTGGCGGGCTTGACGTCACGGTGCACGAGACCGACGGCGTGGGCGGCGTCCAGGGCCGAGGCCACCGCGGAGATGATCGCGGCCACCCGCGCGATGGGCAGCGGACCCAGCCTGCGCACCAGCGTTCCCGCGTCGCCGCTCGGCACATATCGCATAGCGATGAACAGGACGCCGTTCGCGTCGCCCGCTTCGTATACCGGGATGATGTGCGGATCATCCACGGCCGCGGCCGAGCGGGACTCACGGATAAAACGGTGCCGGAATTCGTCATCCGCCGCCAGCGTGGGCGAAAGGATCTTGAGCGCTACCTGCCGTGGCAGCCGCTCATCCTGGGCCCGGAATACCACCGCCGTTCCGCCGTGGCCTATCTGCTCCTCCAGGCAATAACCGGCGATTCGCGAGCCGGCCGAGAAATCGGTCAGGAACCTGACGGCTCCCGGCTTCTCATCGCCCATCGTGGGCCCCGGAACGGCCGCCGGGGCTGACGGCAGGCGGTATTAACGAAGGCTGGCAAGACCCGGCCACATGCAATCCCCTCGTGAGTACCCACCCAGGGCCGGGCATCGAATTACATCGGCCGCGGCTCCGGTTCCCCAAGCTAGCACGATGGCACGAAATCCGGCCGAATTCGCCGGATCGATCATGGCCGCGACCGGGTAACCGCGGGATCAGCGGACCACGGGGGCCTCGCTCGACGCGCGGGCCAGGGCGGCGACCCGCTCGAAGGAGCCGAGACGGTCGGCCGGGTCGTAGACCATCGTGGTGATCATCAGCTCGTCGGCCTGGGCGGCGTCGACGAGGTCCGCGATGCCGCGCTGGACGGTGTCCGGCGCGCCCACGATCTGGGTGGCCAGGCGGTCCTCGATGAACGCGCGTTCCATCTCGTTGTAGGGGTAGGCGGCCGCCTCCTCGGGGGAGGGCAGCGGGCCGGGCCGGCCGGACCGCAGGCGGAGGAACGACAGCGCGCCAGAACCGGCCAGGAAGCGGGCGCGCTCGTCGGTCTCGGCGCACACCACGGCGGCGGCGACCATCGCGTACGGGCGGTCGAGGACGTCCGACGGGCGGAAGTGCTTGCGGTACAGGGCCAGCGCGGGCAGCGTGTTGGCCGCGCTGAAGTGATGCGCGAAGGCAAACGGGAGGCCGAGCAGGCCGGCCACCTGGGCGCTGAAGCCGCTGGAGCCGAGCAGCCACATGGCGGGCAGGTTGCCGCGGCCTGGCACCGCGGTGATCTGCGCGAACGGATGATTCTCGGGCCAGCGGCCGGTGAAGAAGCCGAGCAGGTCCATCAACTGGTCGGGGAAGTCGTCCGCGGACAGCGCCTCCGGCGAGCGGCGCAGCGCCGCCGCGGTGACCTGGTCGGTGCCCGGGGCGCGCCCGATGCCGAGGTCGATCCGGCCGGGATGGAGCGCCTCCAGCATGCCGAACTGCTCGGCCACCACCAGCGACACGTGGTTGGGCAGCATCACCCCGCCGGAGCCGACCCGCATGGTCGTGGTCGCGTCGGCGATGTGGCCGATCAGCACCGGCGGCGCGGAACTCGCGATGCCGGGCATGTTGTGGTGCTCGGCCACCCAGAACCGCCGGTACCCGAGCCGTTCGGCGTGCCGGGCCAGGTCAATGGTGGCGTGCAGGGCCTGCGCCGCGGTACCGCCGTCCGGCACCGGGGCGAGGTCGAGAACGGACAGGGGCACGGGCCCGGAGTCCCGCGGGCCGAAGGTCAGGGCCGTATCATCCACGACCTGTCCCAACCGCGCGAAGCTGCGCATTCTTCCGCATCCTTTGCGAAGAGAAGTTTGCAAACAAGTCTTTGCAAAGCTGCGCGGCCGGGTGTTCCGGCGGTACTGGAGCGCGTCGGCGATATCGATGTTCGGCGACCAGGTCTCCGGCGTCGCGCTGCCGCTGGCGGCCGTGCTGGCGCTGCACGTCGGGGCGGCCCAGATGGGCTACCTGACCGCGCTGGAGTGGCTGCCGAGCCTGCTGTTCGGGCTGCCGGCCGGGGCCTGGGTGGACCGGCGCGGAGGGCGCAGGCGGACGATGATCGCCGCCGATCTGGGCCGGGCCGCGCTGTTCGCCAGCGTCCCGGTGTGCTACGCGCTGCACGTGCTGACGCTGGCGCAGCTGTTCGCGGTCACGTTCGGCGCGGGGGCGCTCAGCGTGCTGTTCAGCGTGTCGGACAGCACGCTGTTCGTCTCGATCGTCGCGCCCGAACGGTACATGGACGCGCAGTCGCTGATCTACGGCAGCCGGGCACTGTCGTTCGCCGGCGGTCCGAGCCTCGGCGGCGTGCTGGTCCAGCTGCTGTCGGCTCCGTTCGCGGTGGCCGCGGACGCGCTGTCGTTCCTCGGCTCGGCGTTCTTCCTGGGCCGGATCCGCCCGGCCGAGCCGCCGGTCAGCGAGGGCGACGGATCGGTGACCGCGGGCGCGCGGTTCATCGCGCGTTCGGCCCTGGTCCGCGCGTCGCTGGTCGCGGCGGCCACCCTCAACTTCTTCTACCTCATGTTCGCCGCGCTCTACCTGCTGTACGCGGTGCGGGTGCTGCACATCCGGCCTGGCCTAGTCGGCGTGCTGATCGGCGCGGGCGCGATCGGCGCGGTGCTCGGCTCGCTGGTCACCAAGCGCCTGGCGGCGCGGATCGGGACCGGCTGGGCGTACGCGGCCGGGTGCCTGCTCTACACCGCGCCGCTGGTGCTGTGGCCGCTGGCGCACGGCGCCATGCCGCTGATCCTGGCCATGCTGTTCGCGGCCGAGTTCGTGTCCGGGTTCGGGCTGATGATGCTGGACATCACCATCGGGGTGATCTTCGCCGCGATCATCCCGGACACGCTGCGATCCCGGGTGACCGGCGCGTTCCAGGCGGTCAACTACGGCAGCCGGCCGCTCGGTGCGCTGCTCGGCGGGCTGCTGGGCAGCGTGGTGGGACTGCGGCCCGCGCTGTGGGTGGCGACGCTCGGCGGCGTGGCCGGGTTCGCGCTGCTGCTGCCCACTCCCCTGCCGCGCTACCGGCTACCCGCGGTGGACGGTCCGGCGCGAGCCTGACCCGCTGCCGTAGGGCTGGCCGGCCAGGTTCCAGCTCCACGAGATCTCCGGGGTGATCCGCATGTACGCGCCGGGCCCGAACATGCCTTCCCGCTCGAGCAGGTCGGCCGATCCGTAGACCCGCAGTCCGCGCGGCGTCCACGGGTCGGTGGACACCAGGTCGTCGACGACCAGCGCGACCTTGGCCTGGCCCGCCTTGACGTTGAGGAACTTCCTGGTCCGCTCCGGTGCATGCCCGCCGACGTACAGGTAGGTCCCGTCGAACTCGAACCCGACCGGCGTCACGTCCGGCTGCCCGTCGGGACCGACGGTGGCGATCCTGGCCAGCGGCTGAGACTGCAGGTAGGCGGCTTCTTCTTCGGTGAACGCCATGATCTGTCTCCATCCGGATCTGGTAGTTCGTATCGATTACAATAAATGTCACGAACATCTTTATTCCGAACGGGCGGGTGATCCGCATGGGCAGGGGCGGGGAGCATCCGGTGGCGGACGGGCTGATCCGGCTGTCCACGCTGACGCAGTCCGTGTTTGTCCGGACAGCCGAACGCCACGGGCTGCCGACCGCCCAGGCACGGCTGCTGTGCATGCTGGCCACCGGGCCGCGGCGCATGTCGGAGCTGGCCAGCCTGCTCGGCATCGAGAAAGCCGCGCTCACCGGGCTGGCCGACCGGGCCGAACGCCGCGGCCTGGTCGCCCGGACCGCGGT
>DAIOWL010000279.1:0-8187 GCA_036758545.1 Streptosporangiaceae bacterium
GCCGCGATCAGGGCTGGAGGCCGGCGCCGCGCGCGATCAGGAGGACGCACATGTTCCGTTGAAGCCAGCCCGTGCCGGGACGCGATAATGAGGGTGCGCGGCGACCGCGAGGTCGCCGGGAACCGAGGATCCGGGAGCCGGGCAATGCTCGATCCGCAGACCGTCCTGGGTCAGGCACGACAAGGCAGAGCCCCAGCGAGCTGGCGGGTCTTCACGAAACCCAGGGGCCGGGTGCGGGGCTTTCTGCGCGGCACGTCGGCAGATCCCGACCCGTTGCTCGTCATCACTCCGGACGGCGTGGTGGAGTACGTCGACAGCAAGAAGCCGGTCGCGGTGATCGACTTCGATGGCCTGTCGGGGATCAGCTTGCGTGTCAGCGGGAGCACGTTCTCCGACAGCATCCAGGTCCGGCTGGATGTCTGGCTGGACGTACGCTACCGCGACGGCAGGAAGTCGAAGTGGCGCTCGGCCTCGTTCGCTGACCGGTACGAGACCGTCCAGGCGTTCATCGAGGCCTACGGCGCCCACCAGGCATTCCGCAGCGGCGGCCTGTACCCGCGCTGATCGCACCCACCACGCGCAGGTCCGGCACCTGACCCAGCCTGCGTCTCCCGCGGCTCAAATCGCGGGAGACGCCCGACACTGCCGAAATGAGGGCGTTGCGCCTGGACGCATATATGCACAGGAATGCATAACCTTCCACGATTCGGCCAGTGTTCTTACGTCGCAGTGGCAATTGCCGCGCAACCTTTTCACGTAGACGCATAAAGCCAGATCGATGCTCTTATGTTTGTCAAGCCTGTCTTTAAAAGCGGCCTTGGGTGGCCGTAGTAACCCCAACTGGCCCCGCTGTTCTCCTTTGTTTGGCTATCAAGCGGCGCTCAGCTTTGATCGTCAACTGCGCCCGCTGGGCCCTCTCTCTTGACCGCCTCGATCGCGTTCTGGGCTCAGGACGAGGGGACGACGGGTGCGAGGCGGACGACGCCATAGCCGTCTCGGGTGCCGCGCGCCTGGCCGGAGACCACGATCTTCCCGTCGGGAGTGATGGCAACGTTCTCGGCAATGTCGGTGAGGTGGGAGAAGTCGATGCTCATGACGCCGGTGTCGGTGAACTCGGCGTCGAGAGTCCCGTCGGGCAGCAGGCGGGCGACCGCGAAGTCGGCGTTGAGAGGACCGGTGTTCCCCACGACGACGATCCGCCCGTCGGCCTGCAGCGCGACGTCGTGGCCGGTGTCGCGCCCCGGGCCGAACGGAGTCGTCAATGCCGAGGCCGAGAAGTGGACGCCGCCGTGCTCACCGAAGCTCTCGTCCGGAATGCCGTCGGGGTTCAGGCGCATGACTGCGATGTCGGTGAAGGTGCCGGGTGGCGAGGTGGGCGGCGTGGTGTCCACCGTGCCGACGAGGACCAGGCGCCCGTCCGGCTGGATCGCCAGCCCCGCGCCGACGAACGCGTCGAGGCGCACCGTGCCGCCGTCCCCGAAGTCCGGGTCGACCAGCCCACCGGGCTGATAGCGAGCCAGGTCGGTGTGGTCGTCGATGCCGACGCCATTGCTGGTGGGGTTGGGGCTGGAGCCGCTGACGACGATCATGCCGTCGGGCTGGATGCGGACGTTCTGCGCCTGGTTGGCCTGAGCCAGGACATCGGTGAACACCTGGCTGCTGAGGTTGAAGCTCAGGTCCGGGCTGCCGTCCTCGAGCAGGCGAGCGACGAACAGGTCACCGAAGTCGTCGTCGCGATCCACGTCGGCGATGCCCGCGATGACGATCCGGCCGTCGGGTTGGACGGCGACGTCCAGGGCCTGCCCGGTGGCGATGCCGATGACGGCGCCCGCGGTTCCGAAGGACTCGTCCGGCTGACCGTCGGGAAGGAACCGGGCGACTGTTACGTCGTTGTTGCCGGTGTAGCCGGCGAGGAGGATCTTCCCGTCGGCCTGGATCGCGACGCCGAGAGACTCTTGCTGGGAGGGAGTGTCGCCGACGACCGTGGAGACCGTTCCCTGGTCGCCGAATCCGGTGTCGAGGTCCCCGTCCGCGGTGAAACGCGCCATGACGAAGGCGGAGAACGTCCCGCCGGCCATGACGATCGCGCCGTCCGGCGTCAGCGCCATGGACGAGCGGTCGCCGCCGACTTCGGTCGTCGTCGCCTTGCCGCCGGTGCCGAACGTCGGGTCGAGGCCGAACGGCTGCACCGGGACCGGTGCGGGGTCGTCGTCGCGGATCCTGAGCTCGGCGGTCGTGGGCGATCCCAGCGTCGCGCATCCGCCCGGGTCGCTGAGGGTGATCGTGAGCGTGCGGTCGTCCTGACCGCCGATCCGGTCGGGCAGCACAGTGATCTCGACGGCGCGCGGCTCGTCGTCACCGTCCTCGAAGAAGACGCTGCCGTTGAGCGCGACGTAGTCGTTGCCAGCGACGGCGGTGCCGTCGCTCGTCGTGATGGTGGCCGTTACCGCGCCGCTGCTACCGCCGGTGCGGACCACCCGGACCGGGAGGGTCTGGTCGGACTCGCCGACGATGTAGCTGTCGGCGCTGAACTGCAGGGCTCCGGCGTCACCGGTGGACCCCGGCTGACACGGCACGGGCTCGACCGGCGACTCGGGCGGAGCATCGAGGCTGATGACATCGGTCTCTTCCAGCCCGCTAAACGTGATGACGGTGCCGCCGATGCCATGCGGGTCGCGCAGGAATGCCGTCGCCGAGGAACCGAATTCGCTCGGGGGGCCGGCGATGCGGTTGTACGCGGTCGCGATGGCGGACGTCCGCAGCGTGAACGCCTGCCCGACGGCGACCGAGGAGAGGTCGACGTCGAACGTGCGAGACCCGCGAAGGATCATGAGGACCAGGCTCTCGGGAGCACCGTCGAGCTCGTCGATCACGAAATCGAAGTCCTCGACTGTCCATAGCCGACGCCGGGAATAGTGGGTGCTCCAGGCGTCGCTGCTCCAGTTCTCCGCATACCCGTTGACCCTCGCGCGCCCGGCGACCTGGAAGAAGACGTTGAACGGGATGATGTCCGGCGCCGGGGGGACGGTGAAGGCCGCGACGTTCAGGAACAGCTCGCCCTTGATGAGGTCGCAGAGCAGCCCGTAGCGGTGCACCGGCGGGCACTCCCGAGCGAGCGCAGCGTTGAGGTCGGTGGTCTCGATGAACGCCGCGGACAGCGTGAAGGACAGCGACGCGTCGTCAGTGCGCTTGATGAACGACTGCGTGAGCCGCAGCTGCGAAATGCTCCCGATCGGGGCGTCCGGCTGCGTAGCGTCCCCGGCCGGCGCCTCGGCACCGACCCAGTACGTGACGTCGTCCTCGAACGAGGTGATCTGGCCGGTCGCTATGCTGTCGGGCGGCCGCGACGTCCCGTCAGGAAAGAACACATCGCTGTCGCGGAAGGTCGGCCCGTAATCGTGGATCTCGTTCAGCAGGCCACCGACCTGGATGCCCGAGTCGACCTCAACCTGGTCCAGGGCATCACCATGCAGCTCAGTGAACGACCACTCCTTGACCGCCTTGCCGGCGACCACCGGCGGCACCGTTGTCGTGGTGTCCCCAGGCTCGCCGCTCTTCTGTACCGCACTCCTCGGATCACGGCGACCGTCGTCGTCGGACGCACCCAGCTGCTGCTTCTGCACCGCACTCTCCTCCGTCGGACCAAGGGCACCCCTTGGTAAGAGGGGCAACGGCCGCGCCTGATACGTGCGTCCGTTTACTGGTTTCTCCGATCAAACCCTGACGTCGCCGTCCGCCCGGATGCCCCCTCCGTTCTCTGTCGTCCTCGTGCCCGGGACGGAGTCGAATTCCTCGTGGGCCGGGAGGTCACATACGGGACGGTGGGATCCTGAGGACGTCGCGGTCGGCGTACCCGCGCCCTGCGGTGACATCCCGCCACATGGCGTAAGCGATCTTCACCGCGATGGCCCGGCGTACCACCTGACGGCCGTCGCAAAGCTCAGCGCGGCGAGCCCTCGATGTACTGACGCAGCTCGACGCTAGTCGGATTATTCGGCGGAATTTCGTGCAAACTCAGGATCAGGTTGAAGGCGTTCAGGAAATACCGCTCCGGCCATGAATCGTGCAGCCATCCATCCTGCCAACAGGCGCACTCTTCTGCCGCGGTCAGGTCGTCTTTGACTGGCTGATCTCCACCAGGTGACCGTCTGGGTCTCGCAGAAAGCAGCGGATCTCCGAGCCCCAGTCATGCGGCGGCGTAAGGAAGATGGCGCCCCGCGACCGGAGTGCCTCATAGGCCGCCTGGCAGTCAGCTACCCGCAGGGTCATAGCGTGACTGACCCGGTCAGCGTCAGCGGGCGGCGCGAAGACCACAGCCGGCTTGTCAGCGGTCGGCCCGCCCCCGCTGACCAGCAGCAGCCAGGTACCGGAGAACCGCAGTACCACGCTGGTTCCCCCGTACTCGCGGTACAGGTCCGCGCCCAGTACATCCACCCAGAAGTCACGGGAGCGCGCCGGGTCGGCGACCACCAGGATGTGCGTGACTGCGACGCCGCTGCCGAGCGGGCCCTCAGGTGGCTGCTGCTTCATGATGACCTCCAGGCTGTCCACCCGAACGTATCCAGTTCGGCCTTCACCATGCTCGAGTGTGAACACCACCAGCCGGAATCGGGATAGTGACGGGGTCAGTTCTTCGACTGTTCTGAACTCACTGTCATGCCGCATGCCGTGTGCCGGAACCATCCTCGGGCCGGGGTCGCTCCCGGCGTCCCGGCATCATGAGAGGCGATGAACAAGTCAGGCTCCCGCCGCTTCCCCGTGACCGTTTCGCACCTTCCGGTCACGCGCGGCCGGATCTGTCACCGCGCCGTAGCGCACCAGCCCGGCAAGGCCAGCGAAGTTCTGACCGAGCACTACCGGCGGGCACGCCCCGAAGCGCCCGGGCTCCCTGCCGCGTAGCCGGGTCTGGGAGATCGCCGTACTGTCCGGCTGGGCTGCGGGGTGCCCGAAAACCGCTGGCATGTCTGATTCATCAGGCCGTAGCCTGATTAGGCACCGTTGTCGTGGCAGGGCGTGAACGCGGGATCGAGCCGTTTGCGCTGTCGGCAGCGCCACCAGTGTCGCGGTCACGAGGGCTTACATCGCAGGGTGTACGGGCCGTGAATATCTCATCCGTCAGGCGGACGCCGCCAGCGGTCACTTTCCATAACGTTATATACGGGGGGCAGATCAGTCAGGGGGCTGAGATGCAGCTAACCATCTACCATCCCGGTACCAGCGCGGCCTGGGCCGACGCCTTGTTCGCGTCGGTCCTGCAGCGCTCCGATAACCCCAGCGCGGGTCAGGTCCGGAAGGCCATCGCCGCGGCCGTGCGCGCCTACGGCGGCCTGGGGTGCGTCCAGCGTGTGGCCCAGGAGTTCGGCGACCACCCGGAGGCCGCGGTGGACCGGATGCGCTGGGCTCGTGCGGTGGCCGGCGAACTGTCCGCTTCACCGCCGGCGCCTGCGCACCAGAGACTGCGCAGACGGCCGGGACCGCCGGTGGCCAGCGTTCCGAGATGGCCGCTGGCCGGGTGATGAAGCGCATCCGCGCCGGCAGGCCGAGGATCCGGCGTAAGCGCGCCTGGACGGAGGACCCGCCGGCCGACCCGCGGGACCCAGATGTGGTCCGGGCCAAGGCGCTGGCCCGTGCCCGGCCGGCCGGCTCGTCCCGGGCCAGCCAGGCTCAGCAGGCGAACACCTCTGGCCCCGGGGCGGGCACCTGGCCCTAGGGCAGGGCCGCACACCGCAGGGTGCACGGGCCGGTGACCGTTCATCTGTCAGGCAGAGGCCGCACGCCGTCGCTGTCCACAGCGTCGTAAGTGCCGGGCGGACCGGTCCGGACGACAAGGCAAGACTGCGGGCGACCGCAGCCCATAACTGAGGAAGCGCGTTATGAAGAACTCGATGACGCCGACCATAACGCTGGCCATTGTCCTTCTGGCAGCGATGGCCGGGGTTGCGCTCCGGGCTGCGGCCAGGCGGCCAGAGCCACGGTGGGCGCCCGGCGCCGAATCCGCGCCGATGGCGGTGAGGACACCCGGCGCCCCGGGCGGGCGGGCCAGCGCCGCTGAGCAGATGCAGGACATATTTCACGAACTGCACGCCGATGGGCGCAATGCTGCTTGCACGGTCTGCGACAGCCAGTACCGACTGGCCTGATGCCAGTACGAGCCGCAACCCGAACCTCTGATCCTTGGTCTGGTCCCGGACCAGCCAGCGCCCGGCACGCAGCTGACCGCGAACACAAGGCCATCTACTGCCGGCAGCAGGCCGCTGAGTTGTCCCCAGGCCGGTTGCCTCTCAGGGCCTGGGCCCGGGCAGCCGGCGCGGGCGGGCAGATGTCGCAGGGCACTGCCCTGAACGTCAGTGAACCCGCAACGCTGCCAGACCTCTTCAGTGGCCCGCCGCCAGTCAGGCCGCGGGCGTCATGGCTGCGCCCCGCTCTTCCTGGCGGGGTCCGGTGCGATGCGGACACGCTCGGCCAGCGCACTTACATGCATGATGATGAGCGGGCTTGACATTCCGTACCCTAAGGCAGGCGCTCGCGTGGCGCAGCAGCGGAGGGAACTGATCTTCCATGGCCCGGTACGTGATCGGTCCGGATGTCGCCATTCGCCTGGCACACGACCAGGCCGTGATTCGCGGCGGACATCAGATCCTGGCTCCGGCGCTGCTGCGCTCGCAGGTGCTGTCGCTTCTGTACCAGGCAGTGCGCCGCGGTGAGATGACCAGGAAGGATGCCGAGCGGCAGCTCGAGTACGTGCGCGGGCTGCGGATCCGGCTCCTCGGGGACCGCGTCCTTCAGGGCGTCGCATGGAAGGCCGCCGTCCTGCTCGGGTGGCCTGACACCTTTGACGCCGAGTACGTGGCACTGACCCAGCTCCACGCCGACGCGTTGATCACGCTCGACCGGCAACTCGCCCATGCCGTGAAGGACCTGGTGACGGTCGCACCTATCGAGGCGCTGTACTGACCGAAGCAGATCTTACGAACGGCACTGCCACCCGAACGCACTCGTCTGCCGCTGACCGTGCGGTTGACATGGCGCGATCCTGGAAGGCGAACCTCGATCGTCTGCTGCGCACATCAGCTTCGCGGGCACTTCAGTTCAGGTTCTGGTCGTTGGCCAGACCAGCTCGAACCGCTCGAAAACCACACCGATATCGTCGGAGAACGTCAGGCCCGTCGCCGTGCACTGACGGCTGAAGAAGCGCGTGTGTGCGTCCAGCCACCAGGCCCGCGTCCGGTCACCCTCGCCTTCGTCCCACGCGAAGCGGTCGTCGACCGACGAGAGCGGGCCGACTCGCACGTCCGTCGTGCGCACGATCGCCAGCGGCCGGCCATCGCCACCGAGCACGAGGCACCGGCCGCCCGCCCGGGGCAACGGCTCGTCCTGCGCCGCGAACGCCTGCACGAGCTCGGCCGTCGCCCTCTTGGGACCGTGCAGCACCAGGAGGCCGAGCTCGTCGGCCAGCTCCGCGGAGTCGCCGAACGCGAAGGCCGTCACGAGCGGTCCGTCGTAGCCGCTGTCCGCGACGTACGACGCCCACATCGCCTCGACTGCCGTCTGGTCGGCGGGGGCGATGTCCACGAACGTCATCCTAGGCAGTGCTGCCGAGGCGGAGCCGGGCCAAGGGCCGCAGGAACTTCCGCACATGCCACGATGAGGTACGCCCAGAGTCTTGGCTTAGTGGCTGACGGGGTCGGTGCTCTCCCCTCAATCGGGGAAGGCCTGGCGGAGTCGCACCGCGATCAGTGTTTCTACCAGCGGCACCGGAAGCGGCTCGCCGGTGCTGAACCGCAACGCGCCTGATGAGACGGAGTAGCCCCTGAGCTCATCTTTGAGCTCGGGGAAGACCGAGCCGCTGTGCGGCAGATAGCTGAGATGGTTCTTGAATGCGGCGAACCCGGCGATCGTCTTTCCCTGCACCTTGAACGCGGGGACGCCGTAGGAGATCCCCTGCTCGGCCTCCGGGACGATATTCACGATCGTCTGCCGCAGCCTGGCCAGCGTGGTGCGCTTCGGTTCTTCCAGCGCATCCAGGTACTGGTCGATCTCCCGGGCGGGCACGGCCCCGTTCTGGCGGCCGCGCAGCCTCACCAGAAGCGAGCCCGGCCGTGGGTACCCGGTTCTGCGCTTGATCCAGTACACGCTCATGCTTGATATGTAGGTGATCGTGAGGCACCAGGATCGAGGCGCGCTGCG